>CAZKZE010000067.1:0-17978 GCA_964557165.1 uncultured Woeseiaceae bacterium | reverse complement strand
GAATCCGTTCGCGTTTCTCAGTCGGGACTCGACCCGGGACCTGAGCGTCGTGATGAAAGTTCGGCACCTGCGCGAACTGCTTCGCGACATCATCGCGGACCGGCGTGCAGGCAAGGGCAGCCAGCACTTCGATTTCCTGTCGATGTACCTGGAGGCGACCGACAAGCAAGGCAACAAGTTCGACGATGCCGAATTGCTCGACGAGCTCATGACCCTGATCGTGGCGGGCTTCGAAACCTCGGCCAACACGCTCAACTGGGTCTGGTACCTGGTGGCAACGCATCCCGATGTTGAAGCGAAGTTGATCGAGGAGGCTCAGCAGGTAATGCCGAACGTCTCCGCTGTCACTGCGGAGAATCTGGCAGCAATGCAATACACGCAGCAGACGCTCGAAGAAGCGTTGCGCCTGTATCCGCCCGTGTGGCTGTTCACGCGCCGGTCAGTCGACGAGGACGAACTGGAAGACTACGATGTTCCCACGGGGACGGATATCTATTTGTCGCCCTACATTTTGCACCGTACAGCACACTACTGGCCCGACCCCGACCGTTTCGATCCCGATCGATTCGCGCCAGCGGACAAGCCGAAAAAGGACCGGCCCTATTTTCCGTTCTCGCTCGGCCCGCGACGCTGCCTTGGCGAGTATTTCTCTTTTCTCGAAATGAAGGTGCATCTCGGCTTGTTGTTGCCGCGATTTCGAATGCGCCTGCTCGATGATTCCCAGCCGGAACTGGAACTGGCCATCAATTTGCGCTCGGCCGAAGACATCCACGTGCGGCCGGAAGAACGCTAAGGACACCATGAAGCTTTACGACACACTGACCGATCTGTTCGCGGACGTTAAGGACCGCGATCGCGAAATCCGCTTTATCGATGGCGACAAGGACGAAAGTGCCTTGCGATTCGGTGAACTCTGGGACGCGTCACTGGCCTTGCTCGGGTCCCTGCAGGCGAGGGGTATGAAACCTGGCGACGAACTGATTATTTTCAGCAAGTCGAACCAGAGCTTCGTCACGGCGTTCTGGGCCGCCGTGCTGGGTGGCCTCGTGCCGGTGCCGGTCGCAGTGGGAATCAGCGACGAACACAAACTCAAGCTGTTCCGAATCCTGTCGCAGCTGGACAATCCGACCCTCTTCACCGAGATGGATCTGCTACAGCGCCTCCTGGATTTCGCCGGGGAAAGCGAGCGCGCGGATATCACGGAGCTACTGAATACACATGCCGTTCTGATCAGCGACGTGGAACCCGGCTCGCACGGTGCAGTGCATCCTGCCCAACCGGAAGACACCGGTTTTATTCAGTATTCCTCCGGCTCGACCAGCGACCCCAAGGGCGTGGTCCTGACCCATCGCAATCTTTGCGTTAACGTTCGTGCCATCGTCGAGGCCCTGGAGTGGGGTGAGGACGACCGCTCGCTGAGCTGGATGCCGCTGACCCACGATATGGGACTGATTGGTTTCCACCTGAGCGTCATGACGGCCGGGATGGATCATGCCGTCATGGATACCAATCTGTTCGTGCGGCGGCCGCTGTTGTGGATGACGAAGGCAAGCGAATTCGGCGCGACACAACTGTGCTCACCCAACTTTGGCTACAAGCACTTCCTCAAGCTGTTCGAGCGTAAAGGGCTGCCCGATGACGTGGACTTGTCGCGCGTCAAACGTATCCTGAATGGCGCCGAGCCTATCTCCTGGGATCTGTGCGAGGAGTTTCTCGGGAAGCTCGCGCCGCTCGGTCTCAAACGCAATACGATGCTGCCTGTCTACGGCCTCGCCGAGGCTACCGTGGGTGTCACGTCATCGCCGATAGGGCTCGAGTACGAGCGCGTCGTGATGGACCGCCACAGCCTGCAGATCGGTGAGACCTATCACGCGGTCGACCCGTCCGCGGCAGATGCCGTCAGTTTCCTCAAGGTCGGTACGGCGATGCGCGATGTCGAGCTGCGCATCGCCGATGACGGCGATGCTATCCTGAGCGACGGCCACATAGGTCACATCCAGCTGCACGGCGGCAGCGTCACCGAAAAGGTATACGGCGACGCGGAAGCGACGGCCGAATTGTTCACCGAAGACGGATGGCTACGGACCGGCGACTGCGGTGTCGTCGTCGATGGCAGCCTGGTCATTACGGGCCGACAGAAGGACATCATCATCGTCAACGGCCAGAACTACTACCCGCACGACATCGAGGAGATCGTCGCGCAGCTTCCCAATCTCGACCTCAACAAGGTGGTCGTTGCCGGCGCGACCCCAAAAGGCGGTCAAACGGAAGAGCTCGTCGCCTTCATCCTGTTCCGCCAGGGCGCAGGGGACTTCCTGCCGCTGATCGACCAGGTACGCGACATTGTCGGCGAGCATGCGGGGCTTGAAGTACATACAGTGATACCCGTCGCTCGTATCCCGAAAACGACGAGTGGCAAAGTCCAGCGTGCCAAGTTGCTGGAAGCCTATTTCGATGGCGAATTCGACACGGTACTCGGCGAGCTGGCGCCGGTTGAAACGGCCGATGAGCCGCTTGATGAGGACCCGCTGGTTGCGGATCTGGAGCGGATCTGCCGCGAAGTCGCCAAAGACCGCAAGATCGGGGCAGATGACAACCTGTTCGAAGTCGGTGTAAGTTCACTAACCTTGACCGAGGTCGTACTCGCCATTGACGAGAAATACCCGGGGAAACTCGATATTAGCGACCTGTTTGATTACCCGACGCTGCGTGAAATCGCCGCGTTCCTGAAGAGGGACACCTGATGATCCATGCGCGCATCGCCGGAGTTGGCAGCTACCTTCCCAAAAAGGCCCTGAGCAACAAGGACCTTGAGAAGATGATGGACACGTCCGACGAGTGGATCCGGGAACGCACCGGGATCAAACGTCGGCACATCGCAGCCGATGACGAGACGACGGGCTCGATAGGCCTCGAAGCCGCCAGGCGAGCAATCGACGATGCGGGCATCGATCCGGACGAGATCGACCTGATCATCCTTGGCACCGCGACCCCTGACAAGGTATTTCCCTCGACCGCCTGCATCGTGCAGCGGCGACTCGGCATCAAAGGTGGCCCCGCATTCGACGTGCACGCCGCCTGCAGCGGCTTCCTTTACGGGTTTGACCTGGCGCGCCGTTACATCCAGACCGGCGGCGCGAAGAAGGCGCTCGTCATTGGCTCCGAAACCCTGTCGCGAATCACCAACTGGGAGGATCGCGGGACAGCCGTCCTTTTCGGCGATGGGGCAGGAGCGGTAGTCATCGAGGCCTGCGACGAGCCGGGCATCATGGCCACCCATATTCACGCGAACGGCGAATACGAGGAACTCCTGCAAGTCAGGCAGGGTGTTTCCATCGGCTACGACATTACGCGCAAAGGCGAGGCGTTCATCGAAATGGAGGGCAACGCCGTTTTTCGGCGTGCCGTGGCGACCTTTGACGCCATTGCGCGAGAGACCATTGCGGACCTCGACGGGCATATCGACGACATCGACTGGTTTGTCCCACACCAGGCGAATATGCGGATTATCAAGGCGGCAGCGAAGAAACTGGGAATGCCGATGGAGCGGGTTATCGCGACGGTCGACGAGCATGCGAATACATCCGGTGCATCGATTCCGCTCGCGCTGGACCTGGCCGTGAAAGACGGGCGAATCAAGCGCGGCGACACGCTGCTTTTCGCGGCCTTCGGAGCTGGATTTACCTGGGGCTCCGCGATGCTCAAATATTGAGACCATGGCCAGCTGGCCGTCCTGTAGGAAACGCCCCGATAGGGCGAAGATCCGCCTGTCGCCGCCCGGATTTCACATAAGTACCCGAAATCGCGGTTTTTCCGAATTTCTAGTGTGACGCAGCTCACACTTTGGCCGAACCTCTGTCTCTATACTGCGACACATGACCTGTCGCTAAATACAGACAGAATGTAATACGGACGGAAAGATGCAAAAGGATTTCAACGACATACCGCTGGCAGAGTCGAATGTCTCTCTGAAGCTGGCTGATATTCAGAAGCGCTGCACCCAACTCCTGCAGGAGTCGGGCGATGAGTTGGAACTGGCGCTCGAAGAGCCGGTGGTCACCGTGGATGACAGCAATAACCCGTACAACCGCGGCTAGACACCGGGATCCGACCCTTAGTCGGAATCAGCAACGGCTTCCTCATGCAAACGCCGCATGAGGCGTAGTCTCCATATCCATATCACCGCGATCATCGCTGCGGCGATCGGCAATGCCGCTACGGGGTATTGCAATACCAGGAAGTCGTAGAGCCCATGCAGTCCGGCTGCCAGCAGGAAGCCATAGAGTGCCGGCAGTGCGATCGACTCCCGCGCCAGCCAGGCACGGGTGATCCAGTGAGCCCAAATGGACGCGAACAGGATGTGAATAACCGGCCCGGCAAAGCCGCGCGCATAGGCTTCAAAGCGTGTCAGGTAGTCCAGGTAATGGTAGTTCTCCACCGCGGCGTATCCCAGCGCGATGAACGATGCGTAGACGATACCGTCGAGCGGCTCGTCAAAGGCTTTTAGCCGGATCACGATTAGTACGAATGGCAGCAGCTTGGCCAGTTCCTCGATCGGCCCGATGGCGAGAAGTGCATAGGCGAACAGGCCCAGGGGATTCGTATCGGCGAGGGCGACGGCGTCGAAGCGCAGTCCAATGGGCTCGAGGCCAACGTAGAGCGTCTTTGACAGGCCCGCAGCGAGCATGCCCAGGCCGAAGCACAGAGCGAGGTTCCCGACCGGTTCCGGCAGGTGCCGATCCTTGTGGTAGTGATAGACCGCCCAGAACAAAGCGGGCAAGACGATCGGAATGAAGAGCAGTCCCTGGGCCATCCGGTTATTATCGCCGAAATGAGCAACACCTTTTTGTACATCGTCACGGTCCTGATCTGGGGCTCAACCTGGCTCGCGATCGAGTACCAGCTCGGTGTTGTCGAGCCGGAAGTGTCGATCGTATATCGCTACCTGGCGGCATCCGGCGTATTATTGATGTGGTGTAAAATCAAAGGGTTATCACTATCCTTTAAAGTAAAAGATCACATCTATTTCATCTTCCTGGGCCTGCTGCTTTTCAGCTTGAATTACATCCTTGCGTACCGCGCCCAGATCTACGTTACCTCCGCACTGGCGGCAATCGCCTTTTCAATGATGCTGTGGATGAACATTGTGCTTTCGCGAGTAGTCTTCGGAACGCGGGCGACGCGGCAAGTGCTGCTCGGCGCGGCCCTCGGAATTATCGGGATCGTGATCCTGTTTGCGCCACAGGTCACCGCGATTTCATTATCCGATGGCGTTTTCTTCGGGTCGCTCCTGGCACTGGGAGGGGCCTTGACGGCGTCCTGCGGCAACATGGTCTCCCAATCCGCCCAGAAGCGCTCGTTGCCCGTGGTGGAGACGAATACCTGGAGTATGTTCTACGGGGCTTTGCTCACCGGGATCGTGGCATTGGCCAGTGGCCATGAGTTCAATTTTGACGCGACTTTTACGTACATCGCGTCATTGCTGTATTTGGCAATATTCGGATCGGTGGTCGCATTTGGAGCCTACCTGACGCTGTTGGGGAGGATTGGTGCGCACAAAGCAGGGTATGCAACCGTCATGTTTCCTGTCGTCGCACTGGTTCTTTCGATTGCGTTTGAGGGGCTGCATCTGGACCTCGCGATCATTATTGGTGCAACACTGGTCCTCCTGGGTAACTCGCTGGTCTTGAAGAAAGACAGCTGATTTCCCGGCAGGCAAGGGAGATCAAAATGGGCGGACGAAACCCGATCGAAGATCTGGCTGATCTGCGACACGAATTCGGTGAGCATGGCGGCGTAAACATGTCCGTCGAAGCGAGCTCGACATTTACGGTAATTGACCCCGAAACCATGCCCGACCTGTTCCAGGGTCGTGCCGGGCCTGACAAGGGCTGTTATCTCTACGGCCGTCACTTCAACCCGACGGTCTACAACCTGGGCCGGCAAATGGCCGCCCTGGCGGGCACCGACGCGGCCTATTGTTCGGCGAGCGGCATGGGGGCAATCTCGGCCGTCATGCTGTGCCTGTGCAACGCAGGTGATGAAATCGTCGCCTCGAACGCGATATACGGCGGTTCATTTGCGCTGCTCAACGACTTCCTGCCGGCGAAATCGGGCATCCGGACGCACTTCGTCGATATCACCGATGTCGACGCTGTTCGCGACGCCATCACCGACAAGACGCGACTCGTGTTTACCGAGAGCGTGGCGAATCCGACGCTGCGACTGGCTGATATTCCGCGGCTGTCCGAGGTGACCCGCGACAGGAACATTCCCCTGGTTGTCGACAATACGTTCAGTCCGCTTATCCTGAGTCCCGCGGCCCTGGGTGCCGACATCGTCGTGCACAGCATCACGAAATTCATCAGTGGTGCATCGGACGTTATCGCCGGCGCGATCTGTGGCAGCGAGGAATTCATTGGCGAGCTCATGGATCTTCACATGGGGCCCCTGATGTTGCTCGGCCCGACGATGGACCCCAACGTGGCCTCGGCGATCAGCCTGCGGATCCCACATTTGCCGTTGCGCATGGCCGCGCACAGCGAGCGCGCCCTGGCCATAGCCACGCGCCTGCAGGACCTCGGGCTGAAGGTGTGTTATCCGGGACTTGAAACGCATCCGGATTTCGCGTTATTCGATGAACTGCATTGCGAAGAATATGGCTACGGCGGCGTGTTTTCGCTGGATCTCGGCGACGAAGAAACTGCGGCCGCCGTGATGTCCTGCCTGCAAAATGAGCAACGGTTCGGTTACCTGGCTGTGAGTCTCGGGTATTTCGACACACTTATGTCATGTTCGGGTTCGAGTACGTCCAGCGAAATGAGTGAAGAAGACAGGGATGTGGCGGGCATATCGCCTGGCCTCGTACGCATCTCGATCGGCTATACGGGAACACTCGAACAGCGCTGGATGCAGCTCGAGCAAGCCCTGCTAAAAGTAGGGGTCATAAATAGCTAGAAATTCTGCGCTGAAAAGCGGAACATCCGCAGCGCTGTGCGGTCTGCACATACACAGCTGGTTTGGGGAGAGAATAATGAGAAAGTCGTTTGCGGCGCTGCTGGTCCTGATGTTTGTTACTGCCTGCGGAGGAGGCGGGGACATCGGCGCTATTGAGCGTCCGCCGCCAAGCGATCCTCCGCCGACACCTTCCGAGCAGTTGCTAGAGGACCTGGCCGGCCTGAGCCTCACCGACTTTTACGACGTATCGTACGAAGCGCTCATTTATCGCGAGCCCGAATCCATTGCCTGGAATACGCTGGAAAGTGTCTATCCAGTGGAATTCGCCACGCTCAATGATCTGCGGGACGCATACGTACGGGAAACGCTTGCGATGGTCCAGGTCTCACTCGACGCGCTTCGTAGCTACGACCGGGCCGCGCTGTCAGACGACGACAAGCTCGACTACGACTTTTACGAGTGGTATCTGCAGGACCGACTGGATCACCTCGATTTCATCTACCACGATTTCGTCGCAACCTATAATTTTGCCAGCATCCACAGAAATACCGAACGCTTGTTCACGGACATTCTTCCGCTTGAGACAGCCCAGGACGCTGAGGATTACCTGGAGAGGGTCGGCTATGTCCTGCTGAAGTTCAGGCAGCTCGTCGCTCATCTGAATCTGCAGAACGGCGCCGGGATCGTCGAGCCGGGCATTAGTATGGATTGGGCGATATTCGGCCTGAATGAAATCGCCGATGCGCCGACGACAATGGAGGGCGTTTCGTATTTTGACCGTTTCGTCGCGGATATTGAGAATATTGCCGAGCTCGATGAGTCGGAGCGTGCGGCGCTGCGATCACGATGCAGGGATACAGTACGGTCAAGTGTGAGACAAGGTTATCGGGAATTGCGCGCGGCTCTGCAAGGCCTGCGGGCGAGCGCCCCGAACGAGATTGGGGTAGGTCAGTACCCCAATGGCAGTGAGTACTACAGTTATATTCTTCGACATCACACGACGACGAATCTTACGGCCGCGGAGATACACCAACTTGGGCTCGATGAGCTGCAGCGTATTCACGCGGAGATGCGCCAGATCTTCGACGACCTTGGCTATCCCCAGAATGAAACTCTGGAGGAATTGTTCGCACGTGTAGCGGCAGACGGGGGCGAGATTCCGGCCGTGGATGTTAAGGCGACGTACGAGGCGATTATCGACGCTGCCGAGCTGAATCTCGACCAGGCATTCGACATCTTCCCGTCGGCCGACGTCGTGGTGGGTGATGACCAGTTTGGCGGTTTCTACATCGGGCCGAGTTTCGACGGTACACGACCGGGTACGTTCTATGCGGGGACGCAGAATCCGGAGCCGTGGTTCCAGATGCCGTCGTTGACCTACCACGAATCGGTCCCGGGACATCACACGCAAGTGGCGCTCGCGTTGGAGCAGCCAGGACACATGTTCCGCCGAGTGGAGCGTTTCACCGGAATGGTCGAGGGCTGGGCCCTTTACGCGGAACGCCTGGCGTTCGAGCTCGGCTGGTATGCGAACGACCCGTACGGCGACCTCGGTCGCCTGCAATTTGAAGCACTACGCGCGGCGCGCCTCGTCATCGATACGGGCATTCACAGCCTGGGCTGGAGTTTCGAAGAGGCCGTGCAGTTCAACATGGACAATGTAGGCGCAAGCCGTGGTGCATCTGAAGGTGCCGCCCTGCGCTATAGCGTTGTGCCGGGACAGGCAACGGCCTACATGGTTGGGATGCTGCACATCCTGGATGCGCGCCAGAGGGCAATAGATCAACTCGGAGCCGAGTTCGACCTGAAGGAGTTCCATCGGGTGGTCCTTACGAGCGGTGGTCTCCCATTGCCATTGCTCGATGGCGTCGTGGATACGTGGATCGCGGAGAAACTCGCGGCGCCATAGTGGTCGTTTGGTGTGAGCGCAATTGCACGAACCCGGTAATTTTCAATTAGACTACGGCCCTTGTCGTTAGAAGTAGATTGAGAAGGGAGTTACTGCCTTGGCTATTGAGAATTACGAAGTACAGGCGTTGTTTGCTGAGCCTATATTCCGGGGGGATATCGGTCACGCAATTAGCGCGGAGCAGGTCGAGTTCATAAAAAACCAGAAAATGCTCACTAACCAGGTCAACCTGATCTCTGAGAATCTGTACCTGTTCGAAGAGCCGGAGATGAAGAGCATCAAGGATGCCATTCAGGAATTGCTGGATTTGTACACGCGCGAGGTTATGGGGATCCCGCAAAAGCTCTACGTGACGCAGTCCTGGTGCCTGACCAACGAGCCGGAAGTGGGCATGCACGGGCACTCACATTCCAACTCGATGATTTCCGGGTCGCTGTACTTCACGGATTTGCCGGTTCCGGTGGCCAAGATGGTCTTCGATCGTCATAAGACGTATCAGCAGATCGAGCTGATTCCGGACGATGACAAGAAGAACATCTACAACGCGCCGATGAATGTCATCACGCCGCGAAAGAACGAGGTGCTGCTATTCCCATCCGGGTTGCAGCATTTTGTTGAGCCGAATCAGAGCATGATCCCGCGACATTCGATTGCCTTTAATACGTTCCTCAAAGGGAAACTGGGCGATTACCGCGACGTATCGGAACTGACTCTGGCGTAGCTAAATTCAGACGGCGTCTCAGCTTTCGTCGGAGCCGTGCAGCTTCTCGTGGTCGATGATCATCGTAGAGCGCATTATCGATACCCGGTTCTTGTTGTGATAACGCCAGCGCGCCTGGTAGATCCAAATGCTGCGCGCGATGCAGAGGAGGCCCAACGCAAGATAAGCGGGAAAGAACACGACTTCCGCGCCGGCCGACATGCCCAGGAGCAGAAAGAGCACGCCGATGACGAGCCAGAACTGCGGAATTCGTCTGTAAATTCGGTCGGATACGAGCATAAAGACATTGTGCGCAGGTCGCGCAGGCGGGTCTGTTAACTGGTCCTCGTTTCGGCGACCGCTTGTCAGGCCGCTTCCGCCTCCGCGTACGTGAATTCCACCTTGATCTGGGTGTTGTCGCCGATGTTGGTCTTGATCGGGCAGAGATCAGCGGCATTCTCGATGCGCCGCATATCGACCGCGGAGAATTGACGCGGAATATCGACCACATAGTGGATTGAAGACACGTGCGGGAAGGGTTTGGCCTCTTCTTTGAACCGGACGCTCACAGTGGTTCCGCTCAGGTCCAGCTTGGCGCGCTGCGCGACTGCGCCAATCGACAGCAGCATGCAACTTCCCAGGCTGATGCTGAGCAGGTTCGCCGGTGAGAATTCCGCTCCGTCGCCCGTGTAGGGGCAGTCGACGCCCACTATCTTGTGCTGGGGTTCCATGATGGCGGTGACGTGATGATCGGAATCGTAAGTCAGTTTGACCGTGTTCATGATGCTCTCCGTGCCGCGCCATGGGTAACACGTGTTGATCACGTGCCTGCACGACGCGCTGGTACCAAAATGCACCAAGGCGTTACTCTTGGCAATTCGGAATTTCCGAGGGAGTCGCCATGACGGCGAAGAACACTGGGATCTTATCAACCTGTACCGCACTATGTGGCACTCGACCGGGTCGATATTATCGAGTTCGCCGCGCCATCCAGCGATTGAGCAGTATGAACACGGCCAGCACGACTCCCCATTGTGCGAGGCACGTCATGACGCTGAAGGACTCAAACGGATCGAACCAGCGATCCGGCGCATAGACAAAGGCGGCCTGGTAGAGCCACCAGCCAAGTAGCACCGTCGCAAGCGATGGTACGGCGAAGCGAATCGCGGCATCCCAGAGTGGTCCGGCGCTCCAGTCGTCCGGTTGGTGGTCGATGGTCTCCGCGCGAAAACGGGCAGCGCCGTGCCGTATCACGGCAAAGGCGATGAACGCGCCCGAAATCATCAATGCGATTCCCCAGACAAAGTCCTGGTTGGCAAAAAACTCCAGGTTGATTGCCGATGGAATACCCAGGGTAAAGCCCGTGATGCATACACCGAGCATGGCCTGGCGACGCGCCACGCCGAAATCGACAAGCACCCGTGTGCTGAGCTCAATCATGGCGATCAGAGAACTGAAAGCGGCGAACGAAAGCCCCAGGAAAAACAGGATGGCAAAAACATTACCGCCGGGCATTTTCGCGAACAGCTGAGGCATCCAGATAAACGTCAGCCCGGTGGCGGCCGGTCCGCTCGTCTGCATGATCTCGAGCACTTCGGCCTTGCTCATCTGGGCGCCGAGAATGGCGAATACGGTGCCGAAGATAATGACTGCCGCCAGAAGTGAAACGGTATTGTTGCCGACACCCGTGATGAGGGCGTTCTTCACGACCCCGTGCCGGCGCTGCATGTAAGCCCCGTAGGTCAGGATCAGGCCCCAGCCAGCGCCCGTGTCCCAGGCATTTTGTGTAAGCGCCTCGAGCCAGATCTGCGGTTTCGCGAGCGTGGACCAGTCGGGTGTGAACAGGAACGCGATGCCTTCAGACGCGCCGTCCAGTGTCAGCGTACGCAGGAGTGAAATAACGACGATCAGCAGCAGGGCGGGGATCAGCACGAGATTCGCGCGCTCGATCGAACGAATGCCGTTCCAGACGACAAAGGCGCCAACACTCATGGCGAATGCGTGAAACACAACCGGGAAACCACCACCCTGGAAGCCGTCCCAGATGCCTTGTGCTGCCGCGGCGCTCAGGGGCAGGGGTTCGATCGTCATCTTGATCAGGTAGTAGACGCACCAACCGGCTACAACGGAGTAGTAGAACATGATGGCCGTAGCCACAAACGCGACGAATGCGCCCATCCAGGCGTATTTTTCTCCAGCAATCTTCGCGAAGGTCCCGACAACGCCCATGCGGCCTGTGCGCCCGAGCGCATACTCCGCGATGATCAGCGGCACGCTCCAGACGAACAGGAACACGAGCCAGGCGACGAGAAAAGCGCCGGCACCGTCATCGCCGGCATTCTGCGCAGCGATGCGCGGAAAGCGCCAGATATTGCCGGTACCTACAGCGATGCCGAGTACGCACAAGAGCAATCCCAACCGGGATGAAAATCGTTGTTCCGTGTGATTCGTCAAGAGCGCTTCCTCGGGTGCAGCCCGAACCGGACTATTATTGTTTAGTTGTTGTGCGGGAAGTGGCGTGGTCGGATAACCGGTCTTTTGGGCGTTAGCGGTTAGCCGGGCAGACCATTCTTGCGGAATTCCTTGACCCACTGAACGGCCTCACCAATGTCGTCGAGGGTCTTTTCTTCGGAGCGCGGACCAAAGCCGATCTTGCGCTTGCGGCCATCGTCCGGGTCGGGGCTATCCGACAGCCACCCTTCGCGCTGCAGATTGGCGACACACCGGCTGACAGTCGGGATTGGAATGCCGGTTGCCTTGTGCAGGCCGGTAACGGAGCAGGTACGTCCGTCCAGATGACAATAGATAATTTGTACCATGACGCGCGCCTCGTTGAGCGTGCAGTCGCCGCCATACTTTTCGGACAAAACCCTGAGACCGTTCCGAGCGAACTCGACCACGGCCTGGGACATCACATCGTCCATCGTCTGTTTCATACGTTGTTCTCGGTACCGAGAATTTCTCGGTAGTGAAAGTATCATTGCCATAAGCATGTGGCGCACGGGATTATACATCGACACGAGAAATCGGAAACGGCTTGGGGAGAGCCCGACGTAGTGCAGTCGGACAAATTACGACAGTGACAATTGCAGTATTGAATTACACGTTGATGCTCAACCGCCTGATTCAGAAAGCCAGGAGGTCTGGGGTGATTTCGCGGGATGAGGCGGACTACCTTCGATCTATGGCGCAGAATAGTATCCCCGCTTCGTCAACCAGGGGGCTGGTCGGTGAGAAAGGCGCGCCGGATTTTCAGTATGCGGCGCTGCATTTCTCGACCATGATCTGGCAAGCGGGTGATGCTGCTGAAGACGACGCCAAGGCGCGAGCAGGGTACATGCTGGCGCGGTACGTCTTGTCGCAGGAGTCTCCAGGACATGACATATTCTGGGCGTCGAAGCTTCTCCGGGAGTTCTACGATGAGCATGCAGGCTCGACGCCGAATCCTGTCGAATACCTGGTTCGACGCGTCGCATCAGCCTGAATACCGCCTCTTCGCCAGAGACTAGAAGAACGTAGACCAGGCAATCGCGAACGTATCGAGATCCGCGCCCGTGAAGCGCTGTGTCTCGCTGAGCAAGTACACCAACTTGATTCCCTGCTTGGGCGTGATGGGAATACCAATGGAGAGGGCAGCGAGAATGTCGGCCTTGTCGTTGTCGCTTGGAACGCCGTTGACGGTGGTCTCACCGCGCCAACCGTAGGCGGCACTCAAGGATGCCCATAGCCCCGGTTTGAACACACGAATGACATGCGCCTGTAGCGCGCCGATTGGGTCCTGCTTGAGTTCATTGCCCTCCCAGAACTCGTCGTTATCCGTGAAAAAGAAAATCGATCCCGTGAGTTCAAACGACCATTGGCCGCGCGTATGCAAAACACCGATTTGAGGGCGGATGACGAAACGATTCTGTCCGAGGTTCAGCAACCTGTCTTCGAGGTATTCTCCGAGCGGTGCGCCGACCGAAACTGCCGCTCCAATGATCGTGTTGATGGGCTGCTCAGCTGCACGTTTCTTGAACTCCTGCGCATCGAGCGCCGGCGCGCCATAGAGATTCACCGACAACCGAAACTTTGGATCTGAAAACCCGACGCGCGTCGTGTCCGCCGGCTCGCCTTCGAGGAGCCCTTCCCAGTAGCCGTGCTGCCACGGAATGACCACATCCACGCGGGCAGATCGTCCGAAAAGTCCAAAGCTACGGGCGTAGCTCGCGATGACCGTTTGCATATCGACGGTCGCATCCTCAATCTGCAGCACCGGATCGAACGCGATATCGCCAGTTGTGTAGAGATACCCGAAGCCAATAACATTCAGCCCGACAGGCAGCGCTGTCCAGCGTCTGGGTTCTACGTCCTGGGCGCTGGCCGCCTGGCCGAGCAACAGGCAGGTCAGCAGCAGAGCAGGGTGCCCGATAAAAGGTATACGCATTCTCCGAGTGTACCCTTGCGATTTGTAGTAAGGCAAAATGGCTCCAACGCCACCAGGAGCCGATACAATGTCCACCCGACTTGACCTGTCCAAGCTCAGCCTCATGGATGCCCTCGATCTTGCCAAACTAATCGAGATGGAGGCCTGCCACCGTTACCAGATGTTCGCCTCGCAGCTCGGTCACACGGGCGGCTACGATGCCGGTTCGTTCTTTGCCACGATGGCCGAGAACGAAGCCAAGCATGGTCAGGAGCTCGAGACCCGGCGCAAGGAGATGTTCGGTGACGCGCCTGCGCGATTGACACTCGATGACCTGTTCGATGTCGAAGCCCCGGAGATGGGAGCACCGCGTCGAGGGATGTCAGTGGTCCAGGCGTTCGAGATCGGACTTGCTGCTGAGAAGAAAGCCTACGACTTCTACGATGCAGCCTTGCCGGGCATCACTGATCCCGACGTCCAGGAACTGTTCACGGAACTTCGCGACGAAGAGACTGAGCACGTCGAGATGCTGAAAGAGGCTATGGCCAAGCTCCCGTCGAGCGCCAGCGAAGAGGTTGAGTTCGACATGGACGAGACTCCGTATCTCTGAGGCGTAGTGTCCCAAAGCCAGTCGTTGTGCCCAGGCAGAAGGGCGATAACGCGGAAATCTTGTGACGCAGTTCTCAGTCTCATTCGTGAATTGGGACAGGAATCGTGTTTTTGTGAATGGCGGCACAAATACGGTGGGACCGCGCGCTTATGCTCGATCTCGTTTAGGTAGAGCACACATTGCGAGGCACGGAGATGAAACTCACTTCCGATATTTTTGAACGACTCCCCCAGGTTTGGGTGCTGGTCGGTTTATTGATTATTGCGAGCGGCCTGTACCTGGGATTCGACTATTCAATCGTGTTTGTTTACCTGGGCCTCGGCGTTGTTTGCTTCCTGTACGGCGTTACGTTGTTCGCAATGCTGCTCCTGGAAGGTCCGACAAGAAAGAAGGCGAGACCTTTGTCTCGAGACTTTATCCAGATTGGCGAAACCGTCGTCATGCCGACAATAAAAGCTGACGAGGAAACCACGCCGAGTCACTAGATAGCCGATTGTCGGCACATTAAGCGCACGATTCTGAAAAAGGCGAAACTTCGGTTTCGCCTTTTTCTTTGCCTGATCCTGTTACAAGTTGACGCAGCAAACTGAAAGTTATGGTAGTAGCATCGATCTTTTGGGGGCGCGCCCGAATCGGATGCTCCTCGCTTCGGCGGGCCCTCGTTATAGGCGATCGCGCCGGGGCGCTGGTAGACTCCGTGTGAGTCAATTGCAGGAAGCTGAAGGCGCTGCTACCAACCAGGCGATAAAGAGTCACCAATGGAATCTAACTCACTCGATATCAGGGCATTTGCCTTCATTATCACGCTTGCCGCTGTCATCAACGGTCTCGGAATTGTCCGGTGGTTGACCGCATTTTCCGAATATCTCCTTCAGAGGCGACATTTGGATATTCAGCACTACTGGGTATTCAGTCTGTTGGCAGGCTTTCAATTCCTGTTGCATATCCTCATGTGGTGGACAATGTGGAGTTTTCGCGACGCCACAAATTTCAATTTTCTGACTTATTTGTATCTGCTGGCTGGTCCGGTCATTCTCTTTCTAGGTACCAGCGCCCTGATTCCGAGCTTCGAGAGCGACAAAGCAGACGTCAGGGATCATTTCACAGACGTCCGGCCAATCTATTCGACTGTGCTGGTATTGCTCTGGGTCTGGGCGATCTTCGCCGGACCGACAATGCGTGGCGCATTGGCGCCGACCGCGCCGTTACTGGCACTATTCCTGGTTGCGTCTGTGTTTCTGCGGGCAACGGCTAACCCGAAAGTTCATGGGGTAGTAGTGATCTTCAACTGGCTGGTGGTGGCGGCATTCATCGCGATGTTTGCGATGCAGTTGGGTGGCACGGCGATCCATCCGGGTTAGTGAGTCAATTCACCACCGGTGCGCCTATGAATGGCCGACCTTCTGCACGTCCTCGTCCGAGTCTTCACCCGCGTGTTTCTTGAACAGGAGCTCTTTCGCCTGGCCTATCCAGTCGTCTTGCTCCATGCGGCCTCTGAACTCCTTGAGCTTGGCGTTGACTCGCGCGATATCGGCTATGCCGAAGTTGGCGATTTGCCGGAATGAGTAAACGCCGAGTTCGTTGAGCGCACCTTCAAACACTTTTCCGATGCCGATAATCTCCTTGAGATCGTCAACTTCCTGGGCAGGTTCATCAGCTCGGCCACTCGGATCATTGGCTGCGGCGGCTTCGTCGCGCGCCTGTTTGATCGCATTTTGCTGTTGCTCCTCAAGCTCCAGGAAGTTCTGCTCAACCTCATCGAGACGAATTCTCAGCGTCTCTGATTGTTTTTCGGAGTGGCTCGCGACATCCTGATAACGCATGGCGTCCTGTTCGTATTGTCGGCGGCTCGCCTCCATCGACTTTACGACCTCCGACAATTCCGTGTTCTGTACTTGCAGCTCTTCCATTTCGGCGACGTCGCGTTTCAGCGATTCGATTTCCTGCTTCGCCAGGGCCGCATCGTGAGTGAGTTGCGCGTTGTCGGCCTCGAGGCGCACGACATCCCGCTCAAGTTTGTCTATCTCGGCCAGTCTGCTTCTTGCGGATTCGAGCATCCTGTTGACCGACTCTTGCTCGGAGCGCGAGCCTGATAGCAGGTTCCGGAGTGAGTTCTGCTCCGCCTTGGCATTATCGATGCTCACTTCGAGCGCCTGCCGTTTTTCAAACGCTTTCTTCAGTTCCGCTTTGTAGAAGTTGCGCGACTTGATGAATTCGCGTTGTAGCTCCTGGGACTGGTTTTGGACGGAGTTCAGGGCGTTTTGAAACGTAACCAGCTTCAATTTCGAATCTTCGCGTTCAGCCCGCAGCGTGAACAGGTCCTTTGAAAGCGAGTTGATCTTCTCTAGCGCTGAATTGAGTGACGTACTGCTGCGTTGTAACGCCTGCTCATTTTGGTAGATCTCGACTTGCTGGGCTTCAATGGTCGCCCGATACTTGTCAGCCTCGGCGAGAAGGGTGTCGCGTCGTCGAGAGAGGTCATCAACGCGCGATTCCCACTCGTCGATGAGCTGGATCGTCTGACGTCTTGCGAAAATGCCACGAACGAGCCATGCGACCAGGCCGGCCACACTGCCGGTGCCCAGCAATATCATGAGCGCATCTGTCGATAAGCCTGTAAGCATCATCAGGATTATGGTTGGCGGGCGGCCTGTGGAATATGACTTAATCCACAAAATGGTGCTTTTCTGTGAAGTTTTTGGGCAAATTCAATGGTTTGAGCCGGTTTTGGGCGCCAAAATGTCAAAACGAGAGTTCATTCCTGTATGTGCGGGGCGGCGAGGATTAGCATCGAACGGGAATTTGGACCGCTGAGAACGAGATATGGAAACGCAACAGAATCAGGCGCCGCGCCCCGTCACCGTCGAATTCACGGGAAATGCCGGTGAGTACTTCAAAATCTGGATCGTCAACATCGCATTGACCGTCGTGACGCTGGGTATCTACTCGCCCTGGGCAAAAGTGCGGAAGCTGCGGTATTTCTACGGTAATACGTCGATCGAAGACGGGCACCTTGACTATCATGCAAAGCCCACAGCAATTCTCTATGGCCGGGTTATAGCGGTTGGTATGCTATTTGTTTATTACCTGTTGTCACAATACGCACCGACGGCCGGGCTCGTACTGATTACCCTCATCGTATTGTTCATTCCTGTGCTTATTGTTCGTGCGAAAGTGTTCCAGTTACGAAATACGTCCTACCACGGCTTGCGATTCAACTTTCAGCGTAACTACAAAGACTCGTTCATCGTTTTTTACGGTGGCGCTTTGATCGCACTATTTTCCTTGGGATTCGCCGCGCCATCGGTGATCTATTTGCGTAACAAGTTCGTTGCCAACAACGCCGGTTACGGTCGGACGCAGTTTCAGTTCAATGGCCGCCAGGGCCCGTTCTACA
>CAZKZE010000066.1:0-18073 GCA_964557165.1 uncultured Woeseiaceae bacterium | reverse complement strand
CGCATGAAGATCGCCTGGATATTCGCCGGCGGAATCTTGTGGAAGGCCTTGGTCTGCAACAACATCGTCATCCAGTCTTCATTGCCCTGGTCCGATTTCCCCTGCAATTCCGAGACTTCATACGTACCGGTCTGGTCCCAGGTCAGCATGACGTCGAGCAGGTCGCTGTCGATAGAAATGAACTGCACGCGATCGCGCGCTTTTGCCGTTACCCGGCGGGGAAAGACGGGCGCGATAGGGTTGCGGGAATTGTCCGTGCCGCCCTCGATCTTGCCGACGACCTTGGACTGATCGATCAGCTCGAGAATGCCCGAGACAACATAGATCGTGCGCTTCTCGGTATCGCCTTCCTTGAACAGCAACTGGCCCGGCGATAACTCACGAATTTGCACCTTGCGAGCAAGCGCTGCAAGGTTGTCTCGTTTGAGGCCGTCTAGTGGTGAGAAACCCCTGAGCAGCTCTGTGCTTACCTGCTCAATTGCCATTCGTTATCCTGTTCACGCTTCCTGCTTTGAATTTCTTCGATTTAGTATTACGTCAAGCTGGTATTCTACCTTCAATTCAACAACTTCCGGTACCTTCTCTGACCTGCATCGTGAAGCACCGCACAGTTTCCATCGGAGCCCCCACGCTTGTGTGACGGGCGTCACATGTTGGACCAACCACTGTGTGGCACAAATCGTTCGCCGTAGCGGTCGGCCAACGATCGCAGACTGGCCACGACCTCATCAACTCCGCGCTCTCTCGCGTAATTGAGTGGCCCACCGCGGAACGGCGCAAACCCGGTTCCGAAAATTACGCCTGCATCGAGCAGCTCTGCGCTGGCGACGACACCCTCGCTCAGGCAAGCCACGGCTTCGTTGACCATCGGGAGAATCAAGCGGTCCTGCATATCATCCGGAATAGCTCCGCCTGTCGCAGGTGGTTTGACCGCCTTGCCGTCCTCCCACTTGTAGTAACCCTGACCGGATTTGCGGCCGAGCAGGCCGTCCTCGACCATCTTGGCCAGTGCGTCGGGAACCGGCCGATTCATTGCGGCACCGAGGACTTTCGATACGTGCAGACCGACATCCAGGCCGACGCTGTCAGCCAGCTCGACAGGTCCCATAGGCATGCCGAAGTCTTCCGCCGCCTTGTCGATCGCAGTGAGCGGCACACCTTCCTGCGCGAGTTCCATTGCCTCGCCCATATAGGGGGCCAGGATGCGATTAACGACAAAGCCCGGGGAACTCGAACACTCGAGCGGTAACTTGCCGATACCCTTGGTAAACGCGAAGCCGATATCCATGGCTCCCTGATCCGTGTCTTCGCAGCGAATAACCTCGACCAGCGGCAGCATGGCAACCGGGTTGAAGAAATGCAGACCGATGAAACGAGTCGGCTCAGTAAGCACAGTGCGCAGCTCTTCGAGTCGAATGCTCGAGGTGTTGGTCGCAAGCAGGGCGCCGGGCTTCATTTTGGCTTTCAGGTCTTGATAAAGCGCCTGCTTGGCCTCGAGATTCTCATAGATAGCCTCGATGATCAGATCCGCATCGGCAGCGCCCTGACCATCGACATCGGACCGCAAGCGATCGCTCGTCGCCGCACGCTTGGCATCGTCGCGGACTTTCTTGGCAAAGAGCTTCTGCGCCCGTTCCATTGCCGGGTCAATGTATTTCTGCTCCCTGTCCTGGAGGGTCACGGTGTGTCCGCGCAATGCGCACCACGCCGCTATGTCACCACCCATTACACCCGCACCCACAACGTGGACGTGCTTGATCTTCACGTCGGTCGGGTTGCCTTGCTTCTTGAGTTTGCCTTGCAGGAAGAAGACGCGGATGAGATTGCGCGCCGTATCGGTGCACATCATGCGCCCGAAGCTCTCAGCCTCGGCATCGTAGCCTGTCTTCGAGGAAGCGCCATGCTTCGCCCACAGGTCGATCATCGCGTAAGGCGAAGGGTAGTGGTCCTGCCGCGCTTTGCCCGAGACCTGCTTGATCAGCATGTTGCGGACCAGCGGTCGTAACAGACCGAGATTCATCAGGCGATCGACGAACGGTGCCTTTGCCGTGGGCGGCTTGCTCGCGATCAGTTTCGTGGCGGCATCTCGCCACTCGTCATCGCCGGCAATGCGATCGATTAGCCCAATCCTGCGTGCCTTGCTGGAATTAACGGGGTTACCGGTCAGCATTAACGGCATGCCCGCGCGGACGCCGCAGATCTGTACTGCCCGCACCGTTCCGCCAAAGCCCGGGTGCAGTCCGAGCTTCACCTCGGGCAGACCGAAGATCCGGCTGTCGCCCGGCGGGCCAATGCGGTAATCGAACATCATGGAGATTTCGAGTCCGCCGCCCAGGCAGACGCCATTGATCGCGACGACCGTTGGACAGGGCAACGCCTTGATCCTCAGGAAGACGGACTGGCCCAGCTTGCCCAGGCGCGCCACCTCGTCGGCCGATCCGAAATCGCCAAACTCGCTGATATCGGCGCCCATAATGAACGATCCGGGCTTGCCCGAATACATCACCAGGCCTTTCGGTCCCTCCGACTCAATGGTGTTGAGCAGTTCATCGAGTTCCCTGATTATTTCGGATGACAGGACATTCGCCTTGGCATCCGCTTTGTCCAGACATAGCCAGGCGATGCCCGACTCATCGGTTTCAAGTTTCCAGTGTTGGGTCATTGTCGTTCTCTTTAAGTTGCGAGCTCGAAATCACAGACGAGCGGCAGATGGTCTGAATGGCGTACCTCGGGGACGTGGAAGTCCGTAACGACGATGCCATCCTGGTACAGCACGAAGTCGAGCTCCTTGCGGGGAGCTCGGCTCGGATAAGTAGGGGTGCTCTCCGTGTTCGCAGACGTCAAGCCGGCCGCCTTCATGAACAGGTAAATCTCGTTTTCACCCCAATAGGTGTTGAAGTCACCGGCTACCACAACGGGTTTCTCCGTCTCCTGGATCAAGTCATACAGGCGGCGCAATTGCAGATGGCGGTGGCGGTATTTCAAAGAAAGATGCACGAGAAAAATGGCGAAGTCTTCCATCTCGAGCTCGATTATCAGGCGCTTGATGCCGGTATCGAAATAGTGGAAACGCTCGCCATGCACGCGGGGGGCCGCCATGAAGGCATTTCCCTGTTTGCGCACAATCGGCAGTATCTGGTTGAACGACTTGTCGCCGTACTTGGTTTCGTACGACGTGTTCATGCCGAGGTCCGACGCAATCTTCTCGGCCTGGTTGACTTTGCGGCTGCGAATAGACCCGGTATCGACCTCGATCAGGCCGACGACATCGGGGTCGACCGATTTTATGAAGCGGGTAATCTCCGGAAGAACCGTCTGGTTACCCAGCACATAGCCCGCGCCCGGAATCGGCATATGCATACTTGCACCGCCGCCGACCGCGTACCGGATATTGTATAAAAGTAGCCGCATGCGCCGCTACGATACCGAAACCCCCATACTATGGGAACAGGTGCGCGCGGGCTTCCCGCGAATTGGCTAAACTAGTGCCAGTAATTGCAGGAGAAGGAGACCCCGGTGTCCGAAAACAACCCGATCCGCGTCTTTGCGACGCATTGCTTCGACGAAAGCGACGACTATCTGCGCGTGTTTGAGTTTCTGGAGAGCGTCGACGGTTTCTACTACCTCAATGTCAGCAAGCCGGAGAATGCGCCAACGACCGGCGGCGTGCAGGAAGTCAAAGACGAGCTGATTGCCCAGATCAAGTTGGCAGAAGCCCTCATTGTGTTGACATTGGCCTATGAGAAAAGCCCGGATCTCGTCAATTTTATGGTGGACGTGGCGGAAGCCAACAAGATTGGCATGATTGGAATACGGCCTTTCGGCGCGACCATGGAGACTCCCGCCGAATTGGCTCGGCGCTGCAGCGAGATCGTCGAGTGGAACAACCGGGAAATCGCCGATGCCATCCGGCGCCAGGCACGCGGTGAAGATACGTCTCGTTGGGAGGTGATCGACTTTCCAGGCTTCGATGAGAACGGCCCGATCGAAGATTAATCAATAGCTTACTGAAACTACTTAAAGTGAAATAGCTTATGCGACCGGTTGTAATAGCGCACCGCGGCGCGTCAGGGTACTTGCCTGAGCACACGATACCGGCCAAGGCACTGGCCTATGCGATGGGCGCCGATTATCTCGAGCAGGATATTGTTGCGACCCGCGACGACGCCTTGATCGTCGTGCACGACATTCATCTTGACCTGGTATCCGACGTTGCCGAACGATTTCCGGACCGTGCCCGCGAGGATGGCCGCTACTACGCTCGCGATTTTGACCTCGCGGAAATCGAAACTCTGAAAGTCCACGAACGCACTAATGCCAGGGGCGAACCGGCGTTTCCGGGGCGCTTTCAGTCCAATGGTGAACCCTTTCGAGTTCACACCCTGGAGCGCGAGCTGGAACTCGTAGTCACGTTGCGCGAGAACGGCACCCGGCCGATCGGCATCTACCCGGAGATCAAAGATCCGCAATGGCACCGGGAAGAGGGCGTCGACATCACCCGATTGGTGTTGGAGACGCTGGCGCGCTTCGGCTACCGCGGACACCATGACCCGGTGTATCTGCAGTGTTTCGATGAGCAGGAGGTTCGCCGCATCCGTCACGAGCTCGGTTCAAGACTCAAACTGGTGCAGTTGATAGGCGAGGACAGCTGGACCAGCGAGCCGACTGACTTCGCGTGCATGCAAACAGCGGCCGGGCTTGAAAAGCTGGCAAGCACGGTTGATGGCATCGGGCCTTGGCTCCAACAGCTCTACGCGGTCGGCAACGACGGCTCCATAACAGATCAAGGCCTCGTGTCCCGCGCCCACGAGCACGGACTCGTCGTCCATCCGTACACGTTCCGCAGCGATGCGTTGCCAACAGGATTCACCGATTTCGACAATCTACTCGAGTTCATGGTGGACGAACTCGCGATCGATGGCCTGTTCACCGACTTTCCGGACGCGGTTGTGCGCTTCCTGCAGCAGCGCCATAGCGAGGCAGGGGCAAAATAATGACATCCTTACTTCGCGCTGCGCTGGTCGCCGGCGCCATCGCTTTCCTGCTATCACCGACTGCGCTGGCAGGCGAGCAATTGGCACTGGACGAATACCGCGGCAAGGTCGTAGTTGTCGATTTCTGGGCCTCCTGGTGCGTCCCGTGCCGTCGTTCATTTCCGTGGTTGAACAAGATGCAGGCGAAGTACGCTGACGATGGCCTTGTGATCATCGGGATTAACCTCGACGCCAGCAAACAAGACGCCACTGCTTTTCTTGGGGAGTATCCGGCAGTCTTCAGGATTTACTACGACACCGACGCGACATATGCAAAGGACTTCGACGTCCAGGCGATGCCCAGTTCATTTGTGCTGGGACGCGATGGGGAAATTACGGCCAGTCACCTTGGTTTCAAAGTGAAGCGTCAACAGGAATATGAGGCGATCCTCGTCGAGGCGCTGGGAGCGGGGCAGTGAAGACAAGAATGAGCGTAATCGGATTAGTGCTGGCCTTGAGTGCCGGGTGTTCATCGATGGGTGTCGAACCCTGGGAGCGCAATGTCCTGGCTCGGGAGGATATGCAGCTGACCCCCGACCCGATCGAGGCAGCCACTGACGATCATATTTACTTCAGCAAGGAAGCATCGAGCGGCGGGCGTGCCTTCGGCGGCGGCGGATGCGGCTGCAACTGACATGACAACACTCAACAGGAAACTCGCCGCGGCAACCTGTGCGCTGCTCGGCTCCGCTTTAGTAACACCGGTCGACGCGCGGGAAGAACCCGACTGGGACTTCAATACGTCGCTGCTCTACTACGGTGAAGACGGCGACCGCGTCCAGGATTTGAGTTTCAAGTCCCTGTCGCGCCGCCTGTTCACGGATGACCGGACCCTGTCGATCGGGCTCACGGTCGATACGCTGACGGGCGCCACACCGAGCGGAGCCATACGGCAGGATATTCCACAGACGTTTACGCGCCCATCCGGTAATGGCTCCTACGAGGTGCCGGCGGGTGAGCTGCCCCTCGACGACACGTTCAAGGATACCCGCCTGGCATTGACCCTTGGCTGGCGGCAGCCCGTTTTTGAAAAAGGTCTTTTCGACGTTGGTGTCAGCGCGTCGAAGGAGTACGACTACCTGCACACTGGCCTGAACGCCAGCTACGCACACGACTTCAATAATCGAAATACCACGGTTTCGGCGGGATTCGCATTCGCCAAAGACAGCATTGAGGCAGTCGGTGGTGCGCCTATTCCGTTCACGGCGATGCGGGATGTCGGGGACCTCGGAAATCGCCAGGGGGACCAGGACAAGGATGTACTCGACTTTGTTCTTGGGGTCACCCAGGTTGTCTCACGAGACCTCCTGTTCCAGGTGAACTACTCCTACAGTCGCTCCGAGGGTTACCTGAACAATCCCTACAAGGTCCTTAGCCTGGTAGACGGCGTCACGGGCGACACCGTCCAGCGGACACCGGGGCCCGAGGGCGGACCAAGCGGCGTCTTCCTGTTTGAAGGCCGTCCCGAGGAGCGTACGCAGCACAGCCTTTACGCCCAGGCCAAGTACAACATGAGTGGCAAGGTGCTGGACGTGTCGTATCGCTACATGACGGATGACTGGGAGATCGATTCGCACACGATTGACCTGCGCTATCGCTGGCCGATCGGCGACAGAAGTTACCTGGAGCCGCACCTGCGTTTCTACACACAAACGGAAGCTGACTTCTACCGGCTAAGCCTGGACGACTCGGTTGCCTTGCCTGCATTCGCGTCGTCAGATTACCGCATGGGGAATTTCGACGGGACAACGGTAGGTTTGAAATACGGGTGGAAGACGCGTAACGACAACGAAATGAGTGTGCGAGTTGAGTGGTACATGCAGTCCGGAACTGTGCCAGCGGACCAGGTCATCGGTAACCAGGCGGGTCGCGACAACTACCCAGACCTCAACGCCCTGATTGCGCAGTTCAGCTATCGCTTTTCGAACTAGGCATGGCCAAGGTTTCCGTCGAGCGGCGGGTTGAGATTGCGCCGGCCGATAACGGCTGGGCGGGTCGTTTCACGGCGATGGGCAGTCCCTGCGAAGTGCTGCTTGATGAGGCCGGCCAGGATTTAACGTGTAACGTCAGCACCGATGTGGCCGCGGAGGCGTGGCGCATCGAAGACAAGTTCAGCCGTTACCTCGACGGCAATATCATCAAGCGGATAAACAAAGCGGCCGGAACACCCGTTGAAGTCGATGAGGAAACCGCCAAGCTCCTGGATTTCGCCGCCACCCTGCATGAACTTAGCGAGGGTCGCTTCGACATTACTTCCGGCGTGTTGCGGGAAGTCTGGCAATTCGACGGGAGTGACCGCATACCGGACGCTGCAGCGGTAGCGGCAGTCCTTGAGCGAGTAGGTTGGGGCAGGGTCGCCTGGCAGCGCCCCGTATTGACGCTCGAACCCGGCATGGAAATTGACCTCGGAGGTATCGGCAAGGAGTACGCCGTCGACCGATGTGCCGGAATTATCAGGGACGCCCGGTGCGGAGCAGGACTGGTGAATTTCGGGGGCGACCTGGCAGCAACAGGAGCTCCCCAGCAGCGCCCGGCCTGGAAGGTCGGCATAGAAGGCGAGGCGGCGGACTCCACCGACAAGCTTATCGACTTGCGTGCCGGGGCCCTGGCAACCAGTGGCGATGCGCGCCGTTTCCTGCTTTGCGATGGCGTACGCTATGGCCATATTCTCGATCCGAGAACCGGTTGGCCGGTCCAGGACGCGCCTGGATCGGTGACTGTCGCGGCAGATTCATGCACCCAGGCAGGCATGCTCAGTACCCTGGCAATGCTGCAAGGCGGCAAGGCCGAAGCGTTCCTCGAAGAACAGGGAGTAACGTATTGGGTCCGGCAATAATGTCGATATTAGATTAAGAAAAGACGATAATATATTGTTTATAAACAGGTTTTCGATTTTCTTGCCATTTTCGTGTCGCATCTATATGGTCGTTATCGAACGGGGCGGGGGCTCCATAGTGAGAACTCTGTCCTTCTCAGGAAGGCGTTTCCCAATGATCATGAGCCAATGTTTGTCGACCTACCAGATCAACTGATTCTGTACTCAGCCGGGGCATTCCTGCTCGGTTGGTTATTGTCGTCGATCAGCTCCGGCATTAACGCCCGTTATCGCGCCCCGAAACGAGATCCGCGCGACGACCGGATCAGGGAGCTCGAGGCAGAATTGCGCATCGCCAGCTCCGACTCCGGCAAATCCATAAGCGAACTCGAGCGTCTCGAGGACGAGCTCAAGGAAACGACGGTTGGTATCGAACGGCGGGACTCGGTCATCACCGACCAGCAGTCGAAAATCGAGCGTATGCAGTCCGATCTTAAGGATTCTGTGCTCAAGACCCGCGAGCTGCGCGGCGAACTCGCGGAAAGGGCAACCGAGAATGTTCATGCAGAAGCCAAGATTCGCGAAGTTGAGACCGAACTCTCAGTGGCGCAGGCGTCGACCGACTTGATCGCTACCGGCGTACTCGATTACTCACTCTCACCCGACAAGGAAGAAGGTGGCGACTCGGCCAACGAGGACGTTCAGGCCGAGGTCAGCAAAACAGCGAACTAGCCTTGTCCGCGCATCGCATTGCCTTACTGACCCTGGCCTTCCTGGGCACCTCCTGTAGTCAATCAGACCTGGGATTCAGCATTCCCTTCGCGGCGACGTGGGATGGGGTTCCGATCGATTGCGGCAGCAGCTCGCCAGCACTGACCGATCTGCGCTTTTACGTCAGCGACGTACAGCTCATCGACAGCGCCGGGAAGGCCCGGGATATTCGATTCGCGACCGAGATGCCCTGGCAGAACGATGCTGTGGCGCTAATCGACCTCGAGGATGGCACAGGCGCCTGCATGAACGGGACGCCCGAGGTAACGGCTGAGATTATCGCGGTCGCACCACCGAGGGACTACCGCGGACTTCGATTCACCGTTGGCGTGCCTTTCCGCTTGAATCACCTGAACCCGTTGACGGCAAAGCCGCCGCTGGATGATTCGGATATGCACTGGCACTGGCGCTCAGGCTACAAGTTCCTGCGGGCAGGCATCCGCACGGAAAACGACGGTTTCTGGATTCACACGGGCAGTGCAGGGTGTGAAGGGACGGTCGGCAATATCACGGGTTGCCGCTTTCCCCATCGTGTCCAGGTGGACCTACCGGATTTCGAACCCGGCCATAGTTCGGTGACGATTGACCTTGCGGCGTTGCTCTCGGGAACGAATCTCGACGACAACGACGCCAGCGATTGCTCCTCCGGGCCACCAGAGACTTCCTGTGTCGCGCCATTCGCGACCCTGGGCATCGAGTTCGAAACCGGTCAACAAACGGGTAGCCAGCGCGTATTCTCTACGCAATGAAGAGGCTTTCTTACCTGTTGGCTGCTGCGGCACTCGTCGTATGCGTGATCCTGTGGATGCAAAGAGACGCGCCCTGGGAGTGGCAGCTACCCGGCGATATTCCGCCCCCGTCCGTGCCTGCCGACAACCCGATGAGCAAGGCGAAGGTGGAACTTGGTCGCTGGCTGTTCTACGACACACGCCTGTCGGGCAACCAGACGATGTCGTGCGCGACTTGCCACATCCAGGCGCTCGCCTTTACGGACGGCAAGGCGCGCTCAGTCGGGTCGACCGGCGTCATTCACCCGCGCAGCTCCATGAGCCTGGTCAATGTTGCTTACTCGAGCAGGCTCACGTGGGCGAACCCGCTACTGGATCGTCTCGAGGACCAGGCACTGACGCCGCTCCTCGGTGATAACCCGGTCGAGATGGGACTTGGCGGACAAGAACACCGCTTCGGCGAACTCCTGCGTAGCGACGCGAATTACAGTCGCCTTGTACGCGAGGCTTTTCCTCGCGACGAGGACCCGCATTCGCTCCTGAACGGGCTGCGGTCGATCAGCGCGTTTGTACGCACGATCCTCGGCTATGACTCGCCCTACGATCGCTACCTGCGCGGCGAGGCCGGGGCGCTATCTGAGTCCGCGGAGCGTGGCATGGCGCTGTTCTTCTCCGAGCGCCTCGAGTGTTTTCACTGTCACGGGGGATTCAACTTCACCGACAGCACGACGCATGCAAACTCTCGCGTGGACCGTGTCGGCTTCCACAATACCGGCTTGTATAACCTGGACGGTGAGGGCGCCTATCCGGTCGACAACACGGGACTGTTCGATATGACCGG
Source organism: uncultured Woeseiaceae bacterium (assembly GCA_964557165.1). Classification (GTDB taxonomy): domain Bacteria; phylum Pseudomonadota; class Gammaproteobacteria; order Steroidobacterales; family Woeseiaceae; genus UBA1847. The sequence goes on along the minus strand of CAZKZE010000066.1, from coordinate 7,885 downwards.
TGAGCCCCGCGACATGGGGCGCTTCCGGGCCCCGTCGCTGCGAAATATCGCTGTCACAGCCCCCTACATGCACGATGGCAGTGTTCTGACCCTCGAGGGAGTCGTAGCCCATTACGAACGAGGGGGGCGCCTGCTCGAAGACGGGCCGTTTCCCGGCGACGGACGTCTGAGCCCATTCAAATCGGAGTTTGTCACGGGTTTCGAGCTAAGCGATTCGGAACGGGAGGATCTCATCGCATTCCTGCAGTCCCTGACCGACGAATCGCTCCTCACCGACGAGCGCTTCTCGGATCCGTTCCAGAATTAACCGGTCCGAACCCGGATGTTGAAACGGGTTTTTCGCCAGGCGATCCACAACAGAAAAAACCACACCTGCATCAACAACGAAGCAATCCACTCGATGCGGTTTTCGTTACTGTTCAGAATGCCCAGCACTTCCTTCTGGACGAGGTTGACGATGCCCAGGGCGAACGGCGTCACGACGATCCAGACCATGGCTCGCTGTAGCGGAGACCGATCCAGGGCCAGTGACAGCAAGAGCTGCGCCAGGGCCGTGCCTGCGAAGTAAAAATAGATGCCATAGCGGCGCATGATCTCGTAGAACGGATCGTTGCTGGCAAGGTAGGAGACGTACAGGATCAGCGCGAGTGCACCGGTGACGCCGGACACCAGCACGGCTGTCCCGGCCTTACTGGCCGGCTTGACCGATTTGAGCCACAGAGCTGCGAAATACCACGTGAAGGCCAGAACGGCCGCCTGGGGCAACATCACGGCCCTGAACAGGCGATCGCCCGGCGGATAACGCCCGGCCGAACTGATCGACGTACAGCCATCAAGGTAAGGGATACACGAGGGCAGGACGTTGTTGTCCGCGCCTATCCAGTAGGCGAGGTTGATCCCGATCAACGGGGCCAGGCAGGCGATGATTGGCAGGCCGCGGATGAACACCCCGTCAGCATAACCGATGCGAATCTGCTATACCCTAGGTAACAACAAGAAGGGGGTTAATATGACAATCATGACACTGTGGCAGCCAATCCTCGCGTCGGCTGTCGTCGTATTCGCAGCCGGCGCCGTAATCTGGATGGTGATGCCGTGGCACAAAACGGACTGGAGCAAGACGACCGACGAAGAAGCCGTTCGTGCTGCGCTCAAATCGACGCCGCCGGGCATGTACACGGTTCCGAATGTCCCGGACCCGGCACAGTTCAAAGATCCGGATATGCAGCAAAAAATGATCGACGGGCCCCAGGCATTTATCACCGTCATACCCTCCGGACTCCCGGCGATGGGCGGCAAACTGGCCATGATGTTTGCCTACAACCTGCTCGTCGCGATTATCTGTGCCTATTTTGTCAGTCGGACCGCAGGGCCAGGCTCGGACTACCTTTCGATTTTCCGTGTCGCTGGTGCGGTCGCATTTGTCGCCTACGGCGTTGCTTATGTTCAGGAGAGCATCTGGTTCGGTCGCCGCTGGTCCGCGACCATCAAGACCTTCCTGGATGCCCTGATCTATGGCGTCCTGACGGGCGGCGTATTCGGCTGGCTGACCTAGACATTGGTTTGCTACGATTTCCAAATCTGTGTACTTTGACAATCAAAAAAAATCTTGGGGGAAATAAGATGAAGCGAATTCTCGTACTGGTCGCGATCCTGGGCCTGGCAGGTTGCGCAGGCAACTACCAAACCACGTTCGACCACGACGCGGCTCCTGAACCGATCACCGTGCACGTCGTCCCGGTTGTCACGAAAGAGGAAATGGACGTGCAGATTCAGGTAGCCGACTCCTCGGCCACCTCGACGCAGTTCGGCCTGATTGGCGGGCTCGTCGGCGCCATAATCGATTCGGCCGTCAACAAGCGCCGTGCAATCGAAGCCGAACGTCGGGCTGAGGTACTGCGCGAAATCTCTGGCGAGTACGACATCGTCAATGCGGCGCATCAGTCGACATTGCGTGTCGGCAACCATGAGCGTTGGGAGATACTGACGATCGATGAACCAACCTCGACGGCAGGCTTTGATGACCTGGCCAATGATGCGTTCGAGGCAGGTACTGCGCGCGCGATCGTTATACTCGATTTCGACTACGCTCTGACGCCAGCCATTAACCAGGTTCGCGTAAACGTCACTCAGCGCGTCTATGATCGCGAAATGGAAAAGAAGGGCGACAAGAATCGGAAACCTCGATCGACGCGCATGTTCACGTACTATTCGCCCGCCCAGGAACTGGCCAGTCGTCCGTACGAGGCCGGTGAAAAGGAAAAGCTCATCGAGTTACTGAAAGCGGGCTATGCCGAGAGAATCGCCGCACATCCGGAAGAGAGCGAGGACCTCGAGAAGTCAATGGAAGCCGAACTCAAGGATCTTGAGGAGTCGACGACAATTCCAGAGCCGATCGCGATCCAGGAAACCTGGACCGCCGAGTTGCTGCAGACGTACCTCGACCAGTCTGTCGACCATACGGCTTTCATGATCCGGCACGATTGGGAGGCTGCGACTGTTCCTGAAGATGCCGAACGGACCGAGGATGTGATCACGGTCGTGAACGCCAACGGCATGACTTTTCAGGATAAGGGCAAGGACATCGGTCGCCTCGATGCGAATGAGGTCTATCGTTCCCAGTACGGCAATATCTACTCGATACCTATTATCGAACCTGTTGACGAATGAGAACAGGGTTTTGCATCTGTTTGCTGGTAGCAGCCGCTGTTGTCAGCGGCGGCTGCGCCAGTGCGCCTGCGGAACCGCAAGCGATCGACGATTTTAGTTACCAGGGAACGCAGGGGCCAGAGGACTTGCCACCTGATGCGCCGTGTATCTGGGTAAAAGACGAGCGCAGCCGGGAGACTTTCTACGGCATGAAGGTCACGAGCGAAATGGCGACGAACTGGATGAGCCAGGGAATCGCCAATACCCTGAATGCCAGGACCCGTCCGACGGACGAAGTCCCCGAACGCGGACTGCTGATTTCCCTGTCCAAGGCCTACGTCAATCCGATCCAGACGACCTTGTCGGCTGTCGTCGTCATAAAAGTGACCTGGGGCGAACGAAACTCGGTCTACCGCGGACAGATCGTGCAGACCAACTGGTGGGGTGCCGACAAAGAGATCGGCAGAACGATGAGCGCCGCGCTGGACAAGGCGCTCCTGCAGATCAACTTCCCGATGACGACCAGCACCTGCAATGATCCGGCACCCGGGGAACCTTTGGAGCCCGTCGAACCAACGGAACCCGAAGAGGACACAGAGGCCTCTGACGACGCCGTAGCGTGAACCTGGTGGCTCTCGCCACTCAATAATCCCGCGTCGGAGTGAGTCCATTGCATCCAATCGTCGCTGGGCGGCATCTAAAGTGTATTCAACGTGGTTGGGCACATGTGCGGGAGAACAATACAGTGAGAAACACTATAAATATCAAGATATTACTGCTATGCGGCGCGCTGCTTGCCGGGCTTTGGGCGAGCTCGGCGCAGGCGGGAGCCAAGGGTTCATTCGAGCGGACACTGTCCGTGGACGAGGCGATTCTCCTGGACGTTTCAACGGGCAGCGGTTCGGTCACGATCAATACCGGTGACGCCGGGACTGTGACAGTCGTTGGGCATATCAAGGTCGGCTCTGCCTGGTCGAGTAGAAGCGGTGCAGAAGCCAGGGACCTCGTGGAGAAGTTCGAAGCCAACCCTCCAGTCGAGCTCGAAGACGGGCGCCTGCAGGTTGGGCATATCAAGGACAGGGCCTATCGAAAGAACGTCTCGATCAGCTACGAAATCGTCGTACCGGCGAACACCGAGGTGATTTCCGACACCGGGTCCGGTTCGCAGAAGGTCTCCGGTATCGCGGCACCGGTAAATGCCGACACGGGCTCAGGAACGATCACGCTAACCGATATCGGAGGGCCGGTGACGGCAAATACGGGAAGTGGCCGTATCAAGGCCGAACGCGTTGCCGGTGCATTTGAAGCACACACGGGAAGCGGGTCCATCACCATGAGCCAGGTTGCGCCGGGCGACGTTGAAGCTACAACCGGGTCCGGATCAATCGATCTGCAGGGCATCACAGGATCGCTGCGCGCCAAAGCGGGCAGCGGTCGAATCACCATTCAAGGTGCCCAGACAGGCGACTGGAGAATCAACACCGGGTCCGGTTCTGTCAGCATCGACCTGCCGGATGACGCGGCGTTCCAGCTAAATGCAGAAAGCAGCTCGGGCGGCATCACCGTGGACCATCCCGTTACGGTCCAGGGGAAGATGTCGAAAAGGCACCTGCGCGGTGAAGTTCGCGGCGGTGGAAATGAGCTGTACATCGACACTGGCTCGGGCAGTATCAAAGTCCTCTAACGGCTGTTACGAGGACTCTCGGTAACTGGAGACGAGGGCGTCCTGCACGCCCTCGTGATACCGAACCGACTCCATGCACCCGTCTACACCAAAAATGGCAATCGCCGTAAAGGCATTCGTGTCGAGCGCGTAATCCAGGAAGTCCTCGGCCGAGAAAGTCTTGCGGCCAGCGCGTTCGCAAAGTGGGAATGCCAGGTCTTCCAGGCCGTCGAAGGCCCGGTAGATTACTTCCGTGCAGACAATCCGGTCTGAATTGAAAAAGTCGAAGTCGAAGTTGTACAGCTTGCCTTCGTGCTGCACAGCTCTCTCGACGGCACGCTTGATATTCGCGGGCTCGAGGTTCGGACGCAGGATCACGAACGTGTCCACGGCCAGCGTTTCACTGAGTGGTCGCAGCCGTACGCCATCCTTTAGTGCCTCCAACACGCACTTGTCATCTGTCCAGAGCTGCTCCTTCTCGGGCTGGACTTCTATCTTGCACGCGTCCCGTTGCGTTGGCGTACCGACATAAAGCGCAGCGTGCGGCCAGAAGCCCGGGAAGAACAGGTTCGTCAGCGCTTTTGCGTGCCTCGTGACGATGACGTCGCCCGGCTGCATGAAAGCCTCGATTGATTCACGCACATCTGGAGTAACCCGTTTGTTCTCACGCTCTACCAGTTCGGATGCCGCCCGCCCGAATCCTTCCAATACGGCTGCAAACAGCCTCTCCGCGCTGACAACGCCCTTGCGACGCCACTTGTGACTAACGTAGCTCCACGCGCGCTTCAGATATCTCCGCTTGCTCGGGTTTAGCGATGCCTCGAGGGCCCCGAATTGATTTGCGATGAAGCCGACAACCGGATCTTTTCGTAGCCGCAGGAGCTTGCGCCGATTCTTGCGGGCAAACTGCATGGCATCACGAATCGCGAGAACGTTCTCCTGGTCGACGAATGCAGAGAAGATGATCGTGAACTGCTTGCGGGGGATTCGGTACTCGGGAAATGCCTCGTTTAGCTTGCGCTGCACGAGGCTGTGTTCGCCGACCTGGAACAACAGCACGCGATCAATCCGGATCAGGAGGCAAACCGCTGCGTAGCCAACGAGGAAGAATCGAAGTTTCTCTTCGTTCTTAACTGAGAACGCTGGCCTTTCCAATTCTGTTTGGACTTCATTGATGACCAACCGCAGGTTTTCTCTCGCTGTCAGGAATCTCGCGAACCAGAAACCAATTTCCTCGTCCTCGGATGGCCGAAAGTCGCCGCGCGCAATGATCTCCGCAAGTCGCGATTCCGTAGGCGCATCGTCCTGCAGCTGCGTCGTGGCAGAGATCAGGCCTTCAATTGAACTGGCAAGGGATTCGAGCATCAGGGCGAGGAGGGCAGTTCCAGGCCTGCTGGGTCTACGAACAGCGACCAGCGATCGGGATCGACGTCACCGAATACGGCTGTGAAGCGATCGTTGTCGGCCTCTTCAGCGGTGACGTTACGAATGTAAATCTTCTTGATCTGTTCGGGAAACTCACGAATCAGCGCTGCATACACTTCCGGGTCCTGTTCGCCGCTGTCACCGACCAGTACGAAATCACGGTCCGGGTAGGCCGCAAGAATCTTCTTGATGGCCGCGGGCTTGGTCTCGGTCCCTTTCTTGAAGAGATCGAGGAGCGTCTCATCACGAAAACGCACCGCTTTCAGACTCAAGGTGGCCCACGGAAAACCCTCATCGTCGAGAAACTCGGTCAGCGGCGAATACAATTGCCACGGGCTCGAAGAAACGAAGTGATAGCTGACATCACCGCTCGACCAGTCGCGGTACGTATCAGCCATACCTGGCGCCGCCATGAAATCGAGCAGGAACGTGTGTTCGAGCAGGCTGGTCTTGTCGGTCACGTCTGAGATCTTCACCGTGTCATCGATGTCGCTGATAACAGAGAGACCCACCGGCTCAACCAGGCGCACCTCACCGGCTACCGGGCCAACACGATATTCGACGTGTCCGTCGACTACCCACTCGGCAAGGTCGGCGGCCGGAACGGTAATTGTTGTCGCAAACTGTCCATTTTCGGCGGACGGGGGCAGGGTGTAGTCGCGCCCTGCCAGGTTCGCGACCAGGGTCTTGCCACGCTCATTGTCGGCAATCAGCAGGTTGAGTCGCCGCTCGAGATTAGACTCAGTCTTATCGTCCGGGACGAGATCGAATTGCTCTTCGAGGACCGTCTCGAACAAGGCCTTCCTGGCTGAGCTGTCCTGTGGCTCATAGACCCAGCCGTGAATTGGCAGGTGCCATTCCTGGCTATCCTGGTCCAGCCAGCCGGCGGTGCGGAACAGCACCAGGTTTTCGTCCTCATTGAGCCCCGAAACTGCGGGTTGGTCGCGATCTGGCGGCGTTTCGCCATCACCGCAACCGGTCAGCACAAGAGCTAGAGCGAGGAGGATCATTCTTGGCATGTTGGTGGCCCGTCCAAAAGCTGTGTAAACGTATAACATATCGGCTTTCAGCGGAAACGTAAGCCGATGAGGTCCAGTTTTCACATTAAGCGGCGCACCTGGCTACTGCTGGTCATTGTGGCCTTGCTCCTGCTGTACACGTTCAAGTCCTTCACGTTCCCGATCCTCGCAAGCGGCTCGGTTGCTGAGCTGACGAGCATCGAGGTCAATGGCGACGAGCAATACTTGCTTATGCGTGGCCGAGATCGAGAGAACCCGGTCTTACTCTTTGTGCATGGCGGCCCAGGGATGCCAGCGATGTACCTTGCGCACAGCTTTCAGAGGGAGCTGGAACGTGACTTTGTGGTGGTGCATTGGGACCAACGGGCTGCTGGGAAGTCATTTGTTGCCAATACGGACCCGGATACGATTTCCACCAGCCAGTACCTGGATGATCTCTTTGTCGTCGTGGAGAGGCTCCTGAATGAATTTGGCCGGGACCAGGTCTACCTTTTGGGGCACTCTCATGGCAGCTACCTGGGAATTCTTGCGGTTTCCCAGCGCCCGGAGCTGTTTCTTGCGTATATCGGCGTCGGACAGGTCGTGGATGAGGAGCGGGCATTTGCCTATCAAAAAGCCAAATTGAGCCAGATTGGGGCCGAAATCGGTGTTGACCCAGAAACAGAGCTCACCAGGGCCAATATCGAGGGATTCGTGTTCAAGGCCGGAGGAGGCCTGTTTTGCTGCGAATCGTTCGCTCCTTTGCTGCTGACAGGCCTCACGGCGCCCGAATACAGCCTTATGGAGGCCTACAACGTCAAACGAGGCTCTTCATTCTCATCCAGGCACATGCGATTTGACGTCATTCCAGGCGCTGTCGATAAATCTGTGACGGAACTGGAGATACCGGTGTACATGATCAGCGGTCGATATGATCTGACAACTCCGACTGACATGAGCCGTGCGTACCTGGAGCAGTTGGCTGCGCCGCAGAAGAAGTTCTTCGAGATAGACGAGGCCGCCCACTTTCCGTTCTTCGAGCAAGCGGGGCCATTTGCCGCTGTTATGGCCCAAATCAAAGAAGAGACGTCAGGGTCCAAATAAGAGGCGTTTCCGCGGCAGGGGCCACGCTGCTATCCAGGCATATCCG
>CAZKZE010000065.1:0-18073 GCA_964557165.1 uncultured Woeseiaceae bacterium | reverse complement strand
GTATCTCGATCGGCACTGGAAGCCATGCACGGCCAGGTATTCGGCTGGGCCCTCTCCCGCTGCAATTTCGAGCAAGTGGTAGCGGAGGACCTGGTGCAACAAGCGTACGTGGAACTGCTGACGGGAAAAGCGCGTTTCGACGGTGAGTCGTCGCTCAAGACGTTTGTGTTTGCGGTGGTGCAGAACCTCGCGCGTAGCCGTTTTCGCCGTATCAGCTCTCGCTTGCGACTGACACAGCAGGCAGCGTCGACGGACGCCGGTATTGTCCAACCGGTCGAACCCGGTGAAAACGAGGCCGTCTGGCAGGCCGTGCAGACGCTGCCACAAAGACAGCGCGATATCGTGGAACTCGTGTTCTGCCGGGACATGACGATAGAAGCGGCGTCTCGCGTGATGGGCGTTTCGACCGGTACGGGACGAGTGCATTACGACAGGGCGAAGAAAGCGCTGAAGGAAAAACTGGGAAATGACCTCAATGATGAATGATTCAGACAAGACACTGCAGAGCCGCCTGAAACAGGCGCAGCAAGATGCCGAAGAAGGCCAGGTTCCCGGGTTCGACGCTGTCTGGGCGGCCGCCGAAAGGCGCGCCGCCGCTCGTCCGAAGCGGGGCTGGATAGCGGGCGCGATCGCAGCCGCGATACTGGGCGCGATCACTATCGGGTTGTTGCCTCCTGCCGAGCGGCATTGGGAATTTGTCGACCCCGCCGAATTTGAGAGCAGCACGAGCTGGGTCGCACCAAGCGACGTGCTGTTACCTGACCACCGAGTTGACATATATCGTGAAATTCCAGTGCTCATCGAGTCAACCAAGATAGAGGAAGGAGCGTTACTATGAGGAAGGGAATTCTGTGCCTGCTGGTTTTTGCCAGCCTGGGAATGGGTTCGGCTATCGCTGAGCAGCCCAAGGATGTATTCAAAGGCAAGTTGTTTGCCCCGAATGTCATCCTGGAAAACCGGGACACGCTGCAGCTGAGCAAGGAGCAGTTCACAGCGATTCGCGCCGCAGTTGTGGAAGTACAGGCTGGTGTCGCGGAACACGAATGGGATATGCAGGAGGCGTACCAGGCGCTCATGCTCGAGCTGGATAAGTCGCCTGTCAGTGAAGACAAGGTTTTGGAGTACGCCGGTGCAGCTTTGCTGGCCGAAAACCAGGTAAAGAAGAAACAGATGGCCATGCTGGTCCGCTTGAAGAACCTGCTCACGGCCGAACAGATAATTTACCTGGAATCCACGTACGCGAAGTAACACGGCGTATGTGAAAGAGGAAGGGGTAAGACCATGATTAAGAAACGAGTTGTTTCATTATGCGCATCGATATTGCTCGGCGTTGCCGGCTGCGGCGGTAGTGATGGTGGCAGTCCGAATGTTCCACCGCCACCGCCACCGCCACCCCCGCCAGTTACCACGCTGGAGGCCTTCCAGTTTCTGAACCAGGCGAGCTTCGGTGCGACGGAAAATGAAGCCAGCGACGTCATCGCCATGCGCCAGGAGCAGTGGATCGACAACCAGATGGCACAACCGACATCCTTGCAGTTGCCGCACATGTTGTCGTTGCCGCCGCCCCAGTTCATGGGCCAGCTGCACACCGATCGTGTCGATATCTGGTTCCGCAATTCACTGTGGGGTGACGACCAGCTACGCCAGCGCGTCGCCTTTGCCCTGTCGGAGATCCTGGTCGTCTCGCAGCTCGGGGCACTTCAGGCGCGACCCTTTGCCGTTGCCGACTTCTACGATGTGCTGGCGAGAAATGCCTTCGGCAACTACCGCGACCTCCTGGAGGAGGTCACGCTGCACCCGGCCATGGGTGTCTACCTGAGTATGCTCGGCAATGAGAAGCCGAATCCGGCGCTCAATATTCGCCCCGACGAAAACTACGCACGGGAACTGATGCAGCTGTTCTCGATTGGACTGGTCGAACTCAACCTCGACGGCACAGAGAGACTCGATGCGAATAACCAGCCGATCCCGACGTACGACCAGGAGATCATCGAGGGGTTCGCACACGTATTCACGGGCTGGACCTGGGCGGGGTCGCCAAGCTTCGGCAGCGGTCGCGTGCCCACCTCAAGCCAGTACACCCCAATGGAGCACTGGCCCGAGTACCATGACACGGGCGCAAAGACGCTGCTGAATGATGTGACTCTTCCGGCCGGGCAAAACGGCGAGCAGGATCTTGCGGATGCGCTCGACAATATTTTCGCGCACCCGAACGTTGCGCCGTTCGTGGCGATTCGGCTTATCCAGCGACTGACGACCAGTAATCCATCAACGGCTTACGTGCGGCGTGTTGCCGAAGTCTTTGACGACAATGGCTTTGGCATTAAGGGAGATCTTCGTGCAGTCGTCAAAGCGATTCTCCTCGATCCGGAAGCAAGCCCGGCTATGCCGATGGAGATCGATGGCAAGCTGAAGGAGCCGTTGCTGCGAGTGACGCAGTTGTACAAGGCTTACAACGCGACGTCCGCGAGCGGCAAGTACCCGTTGGTGGCGGCCTACATCCTGTTTGCGCAGGGGCCATTGCAGTCGCCGTCGGTGTTCAATTTCTTCAGCCCGTTCTATGCACCGCCTGGTGAAATCCGCGACAGCAGTCTTGTTGCGCCGGAACTGGAGATTGCGACCGAATACACGAATACCTTGCTGACGAACTACATGTTCGGCCAGGTGTTTGGTCTGAACCAGGCAAACGAGAATCTCCAGGAAGACGATATCTATATCGACATCCAGGAGGAGATGGACGTCGCGACGGATATCAACGCCCTGATCAACATGGTAGCTGGCAAACTCCTCGGCGGGGAAATCTCAGATACGCTGAGAACCGAGATCACGGGCATGCTCGAACGTGTGCCCGAGACGGATACCGCAATCCGTGCTGCCGAGACGATCTATTTCGTCGTGACATCACCCGAATTCGCGTACCAGCGGTAAGCGGGGAGGAAACATGAAGACACTAAACAGACGTGATTTCCTGAGGACCAGTGGAGCCGCTGCGCTGATGGCCGCGACACCGGGAATCTCTTACGCGCAAGTCGTTGGCGGCCCCGGGCCATTTACGGATTATCGAGCCCTCGTCTGCGTATTCCTGTTCGGCGGTAATGACTCCTACAACATGCTCGTGCCGAATACGCCTTCGGAGTACGCGCAGTATGCGGCGGCGCGCCAGAACCTGGCGCTGTTGCAGACGGATTTGCTGCCGATCACGCCGGCGTCATTACCGGGCCCGGACTTCGGTCTGCATCCGGCGATGGGCCGAATCCAGACACTGTTCGAGGCCGGCAATGCGGCCTTCGTGACCAATGTCGGGCCGCTCGTGGAGCCAACCACCAGGGATCAGTACTACAACGGCTCCGTGACTTTGCCCCCGCAGCTGTTCTCGCACAATGACCAGCAGGACCAGTGGACCTCGTTGCGCGGCAACGTGCCGAGCAAAACCGGCTGGGCGGGTCGTATGGCCGACCTGATCCGCGACGGCGTAGCGGGTCAGCAGATGGCTACCAATGCGTCGCTGGCTGGATCGAACCTGTTCCAGTCTGCGGATGAGACTGTCGCTTACGTCATGGGACCGAACGGCCCGATACCGTATTCAGGGTTCTCAACAACACCGGGTGACATTCTCAACGAGCAGCGACTGGCGTTCCTGCGTGTCGTCGATGCAGCGTACGATTCGGTCTACGCCCGCGGCTTCGCCGACGTCCAGCGTCGTGCAATCGATGCGGCGGAGACGGTGACGGCAGCAATTGACGGCGGACCACCAATCAATACGGTGTTCCCACAGTCGCAACTTGGCGCACAACTGCGCACCGTCGCACGACTGATCGCTGTTCAGGACCAGCTGCAGATGCAACGCCAGGTATTTTTTGTGGCTACGGGTGGTTTTGATTCACACGATGATCAGAATCAGAACCAGCCCGGGTTACTGGGCGGGATTAGTGACGCTATCGCAGCGTTCTACGAAGCGACAGAAGAGCTGAACATCGCGGAAAACGTGACCACGTTCACGCAGTCGGATTTCGGGCGCACGCTGACCTCGAACGGTGATGGGACGGACCATGCATGGGGCGGTAACCAGCTGGTCGTCGGCGGCGCCGTGAACGGCCGGGACCTGTACGGCAGCTATCCGTTGCTGCAGATAGGCGGACCGGAAGATGTCGGCGGTGGCCGCATGATTCCTTCGACATCCGCGGACCAGTACGCGGCGACGCTCGCGAAGTGGTTCGGGATACCCGATTCAGACCTGGATGTAGTGGCGCCTAACCTCAATAATTTTGATCAACGCGATCTTGGGTTTATGATCTGACATCACAATTCGGGGTCAGTTACCTATCTATTAGGTAACTGACCCCAAACTACAATTTCAGATCAATCCGGGGAATCCAGATGAAATTAACAGGAACAGCCGTCCTGGCTGCCGTCCTTCTTGTAGCTGCCTGTGGTGGCAACGAAGACCCTGCCGCTACCGAGACCGCCGACGCCGGCGCGCAACTACATGCGTTGTTCGATGAACACTTCGAACGCAACCTTGAATTGAACCCGATGCGAGCGACGTTCATCGGTGACGATCGCTACAACGATCGTATGGCGAACAGTAACGGCCCCGAGTATCGGGCTGCGGACCAGGCCATGGACAGGGAATTCCTGCAGCGCCTGCTCGAGATCGATCGCGAACAACTTGGCTATCAGGACCAGCTGAGCTACGACATTTTCCGCATCAACCGCGAAGAGTCGCTCGAGAGCTACGAGTATCCGTTTCACCTGCAGCCAATCAACCAGTTCTACTCGGTCACCAACTTCTTCGTGCAACTCGGTAGTGGCGCCAGTGCGCATCCATTCAAGACGGTTAAGGATTACGACGACTTCCTGTCCCGTGCTGACGATTTCGCAGTCATCATCGATCAGCTCATCGTCAATATGAAAGAGGGGATGCGCGAAGGTGTGGTACAGCCGCGGATTCTCATGGAAAAGCTGCAGCCACAGATTGACGCGCACATCGTCGAGAATGTTGAGGACAGCATGTTCTACACGCCTGTCAGGAACATGCCCGAGGACTTTAGTGCCGAGGATCGCGAGCGCCTGACTGCGGCGTACGAAGACAAGATCATGAACACGATCGTCCCGTCGTACCAGCGGATCAGCAATTTCGTCGGTGACGACTATCTCGGTGCTGCACGCGAGACGGTCGGTCTCTACGCGCAGCCAAACGGCGTGTCCTGGTACGAATTCATGGTCCGCTTGCGTACGACAACAGACATGACACCCGAAGAGATTCACCAGGTTGGTCTCGACGAAGTTGCTCGTATCCACGGCGAAATGCGCGGTGTCATGGAAGAGGTCGGTTTCGAAGGGGACCTGAAGGACTTCTTTGAGTACATGAACTCGGATCCGCAGTTCTTCTTCGACGAGCGGGAACAACTCATCCAGGGTTACCGGGACATGTCGGATCACATTTCCGAGCTGTCCACGGGCCTGTTCGAGATTTTCCCGAAGACCGGGTTTGAGGTTCGTGCAGTTGAGCCGTTCCGCGAAAAATCGGCATCCGGCGGGTCTTACCAGGCGGGTACGCCCGATGGCACCCGCGCCGGCATCTTCTACGCGAATGCCTATGACCTGAGCGCGCGGCCGAACTGGGCGATGGAGTCGCTGTTCCTGCACGAAGCCATCCCCGGGCATCACTTCCAGATCATGATTCAGCGCGAAAACGAGGACCTGCCTGAATTTCGCCGCTTCGGCGGATTTACGGCCTTCTCTGAAGGATGGGGCCTGTACGCAGAGTCGCTGGGCAAGGAGATCGGCGTCTACACCGATCCTTACCAGTACTTCGGCGGGCTCAATGCCGAGCTGTGGCGCTCGATCCGGCTGGTAGTGGATACCGGTATTCATGCCAAGGGCTGGTCGCGCCAGCAGGTGCTCGACTATATGTACGAGAACTCTGCCGTTGCCGAGGCTCGCGCTGTCTCCGAGGCGGAGCGATTCATGGCCATTCCGGGCCAGGCGCTCGCGTACAAGGTTGGGCAGCTGAAGATCCGCGAGATTCGCGACAATGCAGAAGCGCGGCTCGGTGATGAATTCGACGTCAAGGCCTTCCATACCGAGGTGCTTCGCGACGGTGCCATGCCACTCTCGATGCTGGAAGCAAAGATCGATCGCTGGATAGACGCACAGATCTAGGCGCGCCGCGGCACGTGGCAATCGTGTAACCTGTCGGCATGAAACTCGATCGGTTCATTCGCGTCGCGATCGCGGTCGTCGTTCTGCTCGTCTTCATCGTCGCGACGGGCGCGCTGCTGTTCATTTCCGAAGCGGCGCTCAATGTCTGGGACCGGCTGAAAGCCGGTCCTCCAGCACTGCTCTACGCCTACGTGGGCGTCATGCTGCTCCTGGCGGTCACAGCCATCTGGCTGATCTGGCGCCTCGTCATTCGCCGCAAGATCGCGCCTGCGAGAACGATCTCCTCGGCACCACTGTCCAGGGACGATATCGAGTCCCGTCTGCGCGAGGCAGAGGGAACAGGTATCGATGTCAGCAAGGCACAGGCCGAACTCAAGGAACTGGCCGCGCGCAAGGAGGCGGTGCACCTGTGTTTCTTCGGTGAGATCAGCTCCGGGAAAAGCTCGTTGATCAAGGCGCTGGTGCCTGAGGCGAATGTCGTGGTCGACGTGGTTGGCGGATCCACTGGCGATATTCGCCACTATCGCTGGCACGACGACAGCGGGGCAGAAATCCTGCTAACCGACGTTCCGGGAATTGGCGGCAGCGATGACGGACACACCGACGCCGCCGTCGAGGAAGCCAAGCGCGCAAGCGTTGTGCTATTCGTCTGCGATAGCGATCTGACAAGATCGGAAGCCGATTCGATCAAAGCCTTGCTTGCTTTCGACAAACCGCTGGTTGTTGTGCTGAACAAGGCGGATCGGTTTACTGCCGACGAACAAGCAGCATTAATGCAAAAACTGCTCGAGCGCATCGAGGACATCGGCGGCCAGTTGGATCGCGACCACGTCGTTGCCGTCAGTGCAGGTGGCGAGATCGATGTGATTGAACGGAGCGACGACGGTAGTGAAGAGAGCGTCCGGCGCACGCGCCCGGCGGACATTGGTGTGTTGGTCGTCGCAATCAATCGCATGCTGGCGGAGGAAGGCGAATCGCTGGACGTACGTCGCGAGCGAGCGGTGTTCCGCATGGCCGCGGCTCGCCTTGCAGAGGCAGAGGGCGAGTATCGACTGCAACGCTCCGAACAGATTATTCGCAGCTCTACACGCAAGGCGATTGTCGGTGCGCTGGCGGCCATCAGTCCCGGCACGGATATTCTCATACAAGGCTACATTGGGACGGCGATGACGCAGGACCTGTGCAGGCTCTATGGTGCGACGCCGCGAGATCTCGACATCGAGGAATTTCTAAACTTGAGCCAAAGTCGCGTTGGCAGGGCTCTGCCATTGTCACTGGCTGTGGCTGGCAATGGCCTCAAGGCGTTTCCGGGCCTGGGAACCGTAGCCGGCGGCCTTGTGCACGCGGTTGCTTATGGACTAATTTTCGACGCATTGGGCCGCAGCCTTGTACTGACGTTGTCACGTCATGGCGAGCTGCTACCGGACGTGGCTGCGAAGGAATTCGAGGAAGGAATCAGTGAGCATTTGGAAGCGGGCGTACGCCGCATTGCCAAGATGGCCCTGGACGAAAAGTAAGACTAGGGACGGCGGTGCCGACCAGGCGGATCACCTCGGTCTCGCGCGCGAAAGCCTGCGCGAGCTTGTCCATGACACACGCCTTCCTGCCGGTGTTCGCGACTCGCTGATACATGATTACGAGGCAGTGCAGGGCATGCTCGACAAGATCGAGCATGGGCACCTGCACCTGTCGGTATTCGGACGCGTCAGTACTGGCAAGTCATCCTTGCTCAACGCGTTGATCGGCGAAGAGCGCTTCTCGGTCAGCCCAATTCACGGTGAGACCCGGTATTCGTCGATGCAGGCCTGGAACGAGGTTAATACAGGCGGCGTTTTCCTGATCGACACACCGGGTCTCGACGAGGCAGGTGGTGAAGATCGCGAGGCGCTGGCAAAAGAAGTGGCGGGTCGCTCCGATCTCGTTGTTTTCGTCCTCGATGGCGACCTGACGGAGACAGAGCTCGAGGCGCTCAGGGCGGTTCTGGCACAAGGGCGGCCGGTGATCGTGGCGCTCAACAAATCCGACCTCTATACGAGCAGCGAAGTCGAGGCATTGCTGAGTTCGATTCGGGCAAAGACGCGAGGTCTGATTGAGCCCGATCACGTCATCGTCGCGGCTGCTCAACCGCGTGCGCAAGCCGTCGTGGAAGTCGACACATCGGGCAAGGAAACAACAACGGAGAGGATTCGGGAGCCGGATGTCGCCGAACTGCGTCTCAAGCTCTGGGAGATTCTCGAGGCGGAAGGCAAGACGCTGGCGGCCCTGAATGCGAGCCTGTTCGCTGCAGACTTGTCGGACCAGGTTGGAAGACGGATTCTCGCTGCACGTAAGGAGATCGGTGACAAGCTGGTGCGAACCTACTGTATCGGCAAAGGCGTCGCTGTCGCGCTGAACCCGGTGCCGGTCGCCGACCTGTTCGCTGCCGCGTTCATTGATGTCGGCATGGTCGTGCACTTGTCCAAAGTCTATGACCTGCCGCTCAATCGAAAAGAGGCGGGCTCGATCGTAAGAGTAATCATTGCCGAATCGGCCGCACTCATGACGACAGTATGGGCATTGCACCTCGTCTCCAGCGCGCTCAAGGTCGGCACGTTGGGGCTGTCAACGATACTGACGGCGGGCGCGCAGGGCGCGATTGCCTACTACAGCACATACCTGGTTGGCGAGGCAGCTGGCAAGTATCTTGCTGACGGCAAGTCCTGGGGCGAGGGCGGACCGAAGAAAGTCGTCAAGGAGATTCTTGACTCACTTGATCGTGATACGGTGCTGCGTGACGCGAAGCGCGAAATCCAGGCCCGCCTCGGGCTGAGCTGAGATGGATCGAGAGACCCGCATGCGACGTATCTGGGAGACGATCCAGGACATCCCGCCGGGCTGCGTGGCGAACTATGGGCAGATCGCCGAGATTGCGGGCATCTCGCGCGGTGCGCGACAGGTCGGGTATGCGTTGCGTCATACGCCCGACGGGCTCGAATTACCCTGGCATCGTGTAGTCCAGTCGTCAGGGAAAAGCGCGTTCGATCAGAACAGCCGCGCGTTCCGGACCCAGCGCGGTCGGCTGGCAGACGAGGGCGTGGTCATGCTGAAGGGCAAGGTCAACATGCGCAGGTACCGGTGGGAACCAGGGCTCGATGAGTTATTGTGGAAACCGACGTCGACCTGGGACGAAGATTGAAACTTAGCAATAAAATCCGATCGGTCTTCCTTAACGCGCTTCTCTCGCAACGCTCGCGTCGGTTGCGGCGCTCGTATTTTGAAATGCGGCGCAGACTCGGACGCAAAAAGCATGTCGTATCCGCGTTCCTGCAACTCGATGACCCGTATTCCTACTTGCTGGCGCAGTACCTGCCGGAGCTGGCATCGACCTACGACATAGAGCTGAAGGTCTACCTGTCACAGGCGCGTGGCGATGCGTACCAGCCGGCCCCGGATATGGCCGCAGAGTATGCGGCGATGGACGCGCGGCGAATCGCGCGCGAACTCGGCATTCCGTTTCTGGACAAGGGTAGGGCGCCGCCTGTGGAACATCGGCGTGGGTTGCTCGATGTCCTGGCGGCCAGGGCCGAACGGGACGACTTTGCTGAGGAATTCTCCGCGGCGTTGGAAATCTATTGGCGCGGTGACACGGAAGCCGCGGCCCGCCGCTCGGATACCGGCCAGTCCGGGCAGGCAGATGGTGTGATTGCCAGGTCGCAGCAATTTCAGGAGCGCCTCGGACATTACAACAGCGGAATGCTGCATTATGGCGGCGAGTGGTACTGGGGTGTGGATCGATTGCATTACCTGGCCGACAGGCTGGACGAGATGGGCCTGGCGCGCGAGGGTGCGAGTGGCGCGCGTCTCGCGTCCATACAGCACGCGATGCAGCTCTCCCTGCCCGTGACTCCACCGGCGGCCGCCAAACAATTACCACCGCTCGAGTTGTTCCATTCGTTTCGAAGTCCCTATTCCTATCTTGCACTCAAGCGCGTGTTTGCGATCGCAGATGCCTTTGGACTTCAGCTGCAATTACGACCCGTATTGCCGATGGTGATGCGCGGCATGCAGCTGCCACGCGCGAAGCTCCTTTATATCGCGAGGGATACCGCGCGCGAGGCCGAGCGACTCGAAATACCCTACGGCAAAATCGCGGACCCCGTCGGCAAGGGCGCTGAACGATGCCTCGCAGTATTCCGTTATGCAGAGTCCGAACATAAAGGTCGGGACTTTCTTGCCAATGCCGGTCTCGCGATCTGGAGCGAAGCTGTGGACGTATCGGCGGACAAGGGCATGCGCAAGGTGACGGGTCGTTCGGGCTTGTTCTGGCCAGATGTCGTGGCCGCCATGGAGTCCGATGATTGGCGGCCCGAGGTTGAGAGCAACAGGGAATCGATGATGGCATCAGGTTCCTGGGGAGTCCCGACGATGCGCCTTGGCGACGAGGTGTTCTGGGGGCAGGATCGTGACTGGTTGCTCGCGCGGCATGTCGAAGAACTGTGTGACACAGGAGACGGAATACTCGTATGACGACCGTAATATTCTCACATGGCCAGGAAAGCGGGCCGTGGGGCACGAAAATTCGCGCGATGGCAGAACGGGTCAAGGGCCTGGGCTGCAAGGCAGACAGTATCGACTACCAGGGAATCGAGGATCCATCGGATCGTGTCGAGAAATGCCTGAGTGAATGCGCGAACATCGAGGATGACCTGATCCTCGTGGGTTCGAGCATGGGAGGTCACGTCGCCACGGCGGCCGCCGAACAGCTGGGTGCAGCAGGTCTGTTTGTGCTTGCCCCGGCCTACTTCATGGAAGGCTATGAAGACCTGACCCCGAAGCCACCATCGATGCCGATATGTATCGTGCATGGCTGGCACGATGATGTCGTGCCAGTTGAGAACAGCATTCGTTTTGCGCGTAGCTGCAGCGCAACACTGCACATCGTCGATGGGGATCATCGATTGACCGCGAATATCGACGAGATCAACGATTACCTGGATCAGTTCATAAGAAGAATCAGGGCCTAGTTTCTACTACCGGGAGGGGCACGATGAAATACTGGATTTTGGTCATTAGTCTTTTGGCAATGGGATGCAGCGGCGGCGAGTCGGGCAACTCTGACGAACAGGAGAGCGCCGGCGCGGAGATAGCCGATGTGCTGAATGACGCACAGGATGAGGCCGCCAACGTCGAGAACGTGCTGCAAGATGCGCGGGATGAAGTAGACGCAGCGATCGAAGCGGCTGAAGATACAGACGAAGATCAATAAGGTGCCAGTCACCTTAAAACCGTTTTAAGGTGACTGGCACCCTATTAGATCAGAGCTCCAGTCGCATGCCTTCCGTCGCGTAACGGAAGCCGCGCCGCTTTACCTCGGCCTGTTCGGGACTGCCATCGATCAGCAACGGGTTCGTGTGGTTCATGTGAATGAAGACCACGCGCGACTTTTCGTCATCCGTGAGTGAGTCGAAGAGATCCATGCTTTCGGAGACGAAAGGGTGTTTGATCTTGCTCATGTCTCGACCGCCCAGCTCCCCGTCCTTGAAGAATGTTGCGTCGAGTAGCGCATAGTCGACGGATCTCACGACATCACGAATATCGGTTGACCACATTTCCCATTTGTCGATGTCGGGAATAAACACCGCTGATTTGCTCGGTCCCTCGATAAGGAAACCGACCGTTTCCGAGTACTCATCGCGATGCGGCACGAGCATAGGTGTGACGGTGATACTCGGGCCGACTTTGACCGGCTGCCCATCTGCCAGCTCGAACAGTTCGATGTTCTGCAGCTGAACAAGCTGACTCCATGGTCCGTTCGCAGCCAGGTACTCATGCATGCGCGGCATTGCGTATACGGGGACGTTGCTCGTCCCGGCCGACTCGCGGCCAAAATGCATCAGGCCAGTGTAGTGCCCCATGTGGGCATGAGTCAGGAATACGCCGTCGAGCGAGAATTCACCATCGGGTGCAACGCGATGAAGTTCGTACAGCTGCTCGCGCATGTCAGGTGTCGCATCGAACAGGTACTTCGCCTTATTCGCGGAATCGATCACGGCGATCGAGCTTGCGGTGAGCGTCAACTCGCGGTCTTCCCAAGCGCGCATGCAGTGCGGCTGATAACAACTAGCCTGCGGGTAACCCGCGTCCTGTGCGATGCCCAGTACCTGAATGTGTGCTTCCTCTGCGACCGAAAAAAGCGGACAAAGCGCAAGCAGGAGTGCGGGTATCAGTCTCAGATTCATCACCCGATTATAGTGAATCTCGAACGTAAACGACCTGTTGGCGCGTACTTTTGGGTAGACTTGTTTGCCATGAACATCGCAGGTCTCATTCTTCGGCCACTCTACTGGCTGTCAGGGAAGGTGTTCTCTATCTGGGCACGACCTGTCGTTCGCCCGGAGGTGCCGGTCGAGTACATAACCGACACCAACGCGGCTGTGTGCTATGTCCTCGAGACTGGGGGGCTCGCCGACGTTCTCGCACTGGAAAACGCGTGCGCGCAGCATGGCATGCCATCGCCCACCGAGCCGTTCGAATTTTGTGGCCACCGCGAGTACCGGCGCTTTGTCGTCTTGCGCAGACTCAAGGGATTCCTCTATCGGCGTCCGCGCAGGGAAGGTTCGCAACGGCTGAAGCGCCTCATTGAGGCAGCTGAGAACGGCGACCAGGAGCTGTTACTGATTCCAGTTGCGATCTACTGGGGCCGTGCCCCGGAAAAAGAGCGCTCCGTGCTGCAGCTGATGTTTTCCGAAGATTGGGACGTCATGGGCCGGACGCGCAAGTTCTTCACAACCATCTTCCAGGGACGCAACACACTGCTCCGCTTCAGTCATGCGCTCCCGCTGCGTTCGATTGGTCAGACAGACGGAAGTCTCGAGATCGCTTACCGCAAGGTCTCCCGTATCCTGCGCGTGCATTTTCGCAAACGACGCGTGGCAACAGTTGGGCCGGATCTATCGCATCGCCGCACACTGATCAAGGAGGTCCTCAGGGCGCCCGCCGTGCAGCGCGCAATTGCGGCAGAAGCCGGCGATGATTTTCGCAAGCAGGAAGTTGCAAGACGCAAGGCGGAAAAATACGCGCTGGAGATCGCGGCCGATATTTCCTTTCCCACGATTCGTATCCTGGATCGAGTGCTCCGATGGCTATGGAACCGCATATACGACGGCATCGAACTCAATCACATGGAACTGGTGCATGAGGTCGCCAAGGACAAGGAGATCATTTACGTTCCCTGTCACCGCAGTCATTTCGACTATCTGCTGCTTGCCTATGTGACTTACCACGCGGGCCTGCAACTGCCGCACGTTGCTGCCGGCATCAACCTCGATATTCCGATTGTCGGGGGAATTCTGCGGCGCGGCGGCGCTTTTTTCCTGCGGCGCACGTTCAAAGGCAATCGCCTGTACGCAGCCGTTTTCGATTCCTACATTCACCAGATCATTGTCAAGGGTCACTCAATGGAGTACTTCGTCGAGGGCGGCCGAAGTCGTACCGGACGGTTGCTGACGCCAAAAGGCGGCATGCTGGTGATGACGGTGAAATCCTACATCAAGAGTCCACAGCGCCCCATTGTTTTTGTACCAGTCTATTTTGGCTATGAAAAACTGATCGAAGGGGACTCATTTATTGGTGAGCTGGGTGGTGCCAAGAAGACCAAGGAGTCTCTCGGCGGATTGATTCGTTCGATCAATTCGCTACGCGACAATTTTGGCAAGGTGTACGTCAATATCGCGAATCCCATCGAGCTGGATCCGATTCTGGATAGCACACAACCTGATTGGCGGGGCTATAAGTCGGAGAACGGAGACCGGCCCGATTGGCTGGCAGGCGTCGTCGACAAGCTTGGCGGCCAGATCATGGAGAACATCAACTCCGCTGCCGCAGTGACGCCGATCAGTCTTCTGGCCTATGTACTACTCGCCACGCCCAAACAGAAGATCGGTATCGACGAACTTCGGCGGCAGCTGCAGATGACCATCGACCTGTTGCATGGATTCAGGTACTCCGACCTGGTCACTATGCCCGACTCGAGTCCCGACGAGATCATCGCGCACGGCGAGCAGCTCGATGTCATCAGTCGGAGCTCGCACCCGATGGGCGAGGTCATCCACATGGAAGAGCGCACGGCCGTTCTCATGACCTATTTCCGAAACAACATTCTGCACCTCCTCGCCGTCCCGGCATCCGTGGCTTGCTGCTTCATCCAGGGAACGGAACTTCTGCATTCGGAACTGCAGCGGCTGATGCGCCTGATCTATCCGTTCATGAAGAAAGAGCTGTGCCTCGAGTGGGACTTTGAAGAGATCGACGATGTTACGACCGAGGCAGTCGAGTCACTCATCGACCTGGAGATCCTGACCTGGGGCAGGCGCAGGAAGACCCTGGTCAGACCGAGGGCGGGTTCGGAGAAGGCGTTTCAGCTCCTGATGCTTGGCCAGTCGATGGTCCCGATGCTGCAGCGTTTTTACCTCGTCATTGCGATTCTCGTCGGCAACGGCTCGGGTGCGTTGTCTCGCGGCGCGCTCGAATCGATGTGTCAGCAGAGCGCCGAACGACTGTCGATGATCTACGGCCTGCACTCGCCGGACTTTTTCAACAAGACGCTATTCCACGATTTCATCAAGACATTGCAGGAGCAGGGCATACTGCGACGCAATGCGGAAGGTGCGATCGAATTCGATGACGACATCGAGTCGATCGGCGCAGACGCCCGTCTCGTTCTTGGGGAGGAGATTCGCCACAGTATCCTGTCGTTGACCATTCGTGAGGACGACTAGGTAACTAGAAGGCGAACGACGCCCCCATCACCGCGGTGATGATCGACTTATCCTCACCTGCGGCCTCGAGGGTTGCCGCTGTATCTCCAAGAGCTTGTTCCCACGACACTCCCACGTAGGGCATGAAGCGCGGGTGGAGCTCGTAGCGCAGACGCAGATCTGCCAGCGCAACACTCAAGCCGGCGCGGGTGGCGCTGGCATCGTCATCCTGGAAGGCTGCGATGACCTCCAGCCTTGGCCACAACTTCAGGCGATCGCCAAGAGTCCAGATGCGCTCGACCTTGCCGACCAGGTAGCCATCACCGTTCCCATCGATAAGCGTTACCAGCTCGGTACCGACGTGGTGCGGCGCCTGCGCCTGGAACCCCAGGACGAAATGACTGTTGTCGTCCGAAAACTCCATGCCGGCCTGCAGATCAAACGTCTCGGACAACGCTCGTCTGTAGAGCAAGGCGGCCGCTGCCTCGGTCTCCCCATCGGCAGAGAGTGTTACCAGCTTGACCACCGCCCTGTCGGTCTGTGTCCCATATTCCGCCTCGGCGTCCAGTAGCGCGATGTCGTTGGCGAACCGATACTCGAGAATCTCGACGAATACCGAACCCGCAGCCGTGTCGTCCGCCAGCGAGGGCAAAGCGGCAAAGCTCAACGCGAAACACGTTATGAGAATGCGAATCATTATCATAAGGATGTAATATCCTGGCGCGCAGCACACTGACCTATGTCAATTTCACAAGAAAATTCACAAGAAATTCGCTCAAATCCAGCTTATTTCCTTGCACAGAAGCCCGTAGAAGTCTAAAAAGGGCGAATGATTCAAGGGCTTGCAAAGAAGTTCGCCATCTCGTCACCGCGACGGGCTTGGGCGGTATTGCTCGTCGCCCTGCTGAATCTGGCCCTCGTGCCCTGCACGATGGCGCTCGAGGTCGTCGAGGAAGGACACGATTGTTGCCCGCCGGAGCTTAAGCTGGAGCTGCCGGAGTGCTGCGAGATCGACGATGTCAGCGTCGACAAGCGCGATGGGCTGCTCGAGCTTTGGGATACTCCCGACGTCGATGACGCCGCTCATAGCCCGCTGCACTACCCGGTGTTGCGCGCTTTTGGCCGCGAATACTCGGCATCCGATCCACCGGATCCACCCGACCGGCCCGAAGCCCGCCACAAGCTGTTCTGCGTCTACCTGATCTAGGCAACCCTGCGCTGTAAACCCTTCCGGTTTTTTCGCAGGAGTTTGACCTATGTTTGTTTTTCGCGGGCGCGTGCCCGTTTACATCACACTATTTACGTTCATGGCCTTGTTGCCATGGAGTTCCGTCACGGTGGCGCAGCAACGCGTGCCATTGACGCTCGCCGAGGCGGAGGATATAGCCCTTGCTGGTGAGCCAGGCTACGAGGCTTTGGTGGCCAGGGCAGAGGCATTTGAGGAGCAGGCGGTAGCGGCGGGGCAGTTGCCCGACCCGGTGCTGCGCGTTGGCCTCGAGAACTACCCGATCGATGGGAGTGGGTTCTCGGCCGAGGGTATGACCCAGGCGAAACTCGGGATACGGCAGGCGTTTCCCCGGGGACGCATTCGCGAGCTCGGCAGCGAACAGATGCGTGCGCGGGCCGACGTGTTCGACCAGGGTGCCGATGCGCGACTCCGTGAGGTTCTGGCATCGGTGCGCAACGCCTGGCTCGAGGCGTACTACTCACATCAGTCCTGGTCACTCGTGAATGAATCGCGGCCATTCTTCGCCGATCTCGTGACCATTACCCGCTCGATGTACGCCGTCGGGCGAAAATCGCAACATGACGTACTACGCGCCGAACTCGAACTGAGTCGGCTCGACGACCGCCTGATCGAAGCCAATCGAGCGAGATCAGAAGCGCAGGCAAGCCTGTCACGATGGCTGGGACAGAATGCTAATCGTCCGATTGCAATGAAATTGCCCGGCTGGAAGGCGCTGCCACAACTACCGGCTTTGCGAGAGGGTCTCGCCGCCCACCCGGCACTCGCAGCCGCCAATGCGGATGTGTCGGCACAGCAAGCAGCCGTCGACATGGCGGAGGAAAACCAGAAACCGGGCTGGGCACTCGATCTTGGTTACGGTTATCGCGAGGGCTACCAGCCCGACGGCCAACCGCGCTCGGACTTCGTCAGCCTGGCGGTCACGGTTGATCTGCCGTTCTTCAGCAAGAACCGCCAGGACCGAAAAGTCGCTGCTGCGCTCAGCGAGCGCAGTGCTGCGAAATACTCGCGAAGCGCATTAGAGGCGCAACTAAACAGTGAACTCGACGCCGAGTATGCGCGCTGGCAGGACCTGACCCGGCGGCTCGAACTCTACGAGTCGCGCATTCTCCAGCAATCGCAGGGCCAGGCACAGGCTGCATTGCTGGCCTACCAGAGCGATACGGCAGATTTTTCTGACGTTATGCGCGGCTATATCGACGATTTGAACACACGACTTGAACACATTCGCCTGCAGGTCGAGCGCGCGCAGAGTTATGCCGTACTCGCCAACCTCGGAGGTCTGGACAAATGAAAACGAACACACTGGTCGCGGTCGCGATCCTCCTCGCACTTGTAATTGGCGTCCTCGTTGGCCGGCAAATGACTGGCGAAATGCCAACGCCCGCATCGGACGAGAACGAAATCCTCTATTGGGTTGCACCGATGGACCCGGATTACAGGCGCGATGAGCCCGGCAAGTCACCGATGGGTATGGATCTTGTCCCCGTCTACGCGAATGCTGCGGATTCCCGGCCCGGGGTCGTGTCGATCGATCCGACGCTGGTCAACAATCTCGGCGTTCGCTCGGCGCTGGCGGAGCGGGGATCGCTGCCGCGTCGCATCGAAACCGTCGGTTACATCGGCTATGACGAGGACACGCTGCAGCACGTGCACACGCGCGTCGATGGCTGGATAGAAACGCTCGCGAAGACCGCCACGGGCGACCCGGTCAAGAAAGGTGAGCTTTTGTTCGAGCTCTACTCGCCGACGCTCGTCAACGCGCAGCAGGAGTTTCTGACGGCGCTGGCAAGCAACAACCAGGGACTGAAGGATGCCTCGCGTGATCGCCTGACCGCACTGGGTGTCACCCGCAGCGAGATCGCACGCCTTGAGCGTGACCGCACGGTTAGCCAGCGCATTCGCGTCTATGCAGAGTCGGACGGTG
>CAZKZE010000064.1:0-18625 GCA_964557165.1 uncultured Woeseiaceae bacterium | reverse complement strand
ATCGTCCTGCTGCGGCGAATGGCCCGAACTTCCCCTGGCTGACACGTGACGCCACTAGTGCCATCTGCCTTTGCTCGCTCGATTCGGCGTCGACGATATTCAGCGACCAGGAAGACGCCGATAATGTCACGTAGTTCTTCCGGTCCCGGTAATTGGCATCAAGATCAATATTGTATTGCAGCGCTTTATTCGACTGCGTGTAGGTTAACCCGGCGTTGATCGAGCCATCAATACGGTGTAGCACACCGTGCTCAATGGGCGCCAGTAATATAATATCGGCAAGCGCTACTTCCTCCGTATCGGAGTCGGCGATTATCTTCATGCGCAGCGGCTCGTCGGCCGGCTCGATGGTGCCGTAGTGCCGATCGCCACCGGTCAGCTCGACATGGTACTCGTACTGACTCGTGACGCTGGTCACCTTACGCCACTCGATCTCCAGCGTACCGGCAACATCCGTCTTCAAATGCAGAGTCGCATATTGAAGCTGCAGGATTTCACCGTACAACGTACTCCCGTCGTTCGTCGTGACAATATCCGTCTTCGGATGTTCCGCAGCGGCCGGAGCCGCTGCGAACATCGTCAAGAAGACAAGGAGTACGGGTCGACAATCTCGACGTCTTAGTACTTCTTCATTGTCGATCAGGCTTCAGCTTCCTTGGCGGCGCCGCGTACACTGCGGCCGATGAATATCAGCGCCCACCCACTCACGATTAGCTTGATTCCAAACAGCACGCCGACGGCCCAGGCACCGGACACCGGGAACTGCCTCCAGATCATGATGCCGAGCAGCAGAGTTATGACGCCGCTAAACAACATCACTCCCCAGCCTTCGGCGGGACGAATCTGGAACGCACCAATCAGTTCAGAGATGCCGGTAACTACGAAGTACACGGCAAGGAATAAGGTGATTGCGGCCAGGCCTGCTACTGGCTGGTTGAACAAATAGAATCCAGCCACGACAGTCAACGCGCCCACCACGAATATCAACAGACCTTTGCCAAATGCGCCCGCCTTAAAAGCGAGGAAGCACTCGGCAATACCGCCGATGATGAGCATGATGCCTACGACGACCGTAACGGACATTCCGGCCACGAGTGGCGAGCCGATCGCGAGGAACCCGCAGATCAGCATGAGGACCCCAACGATCACCGCCAGGCGGGCATTGGATTTAATCCCGTCGAGAAGTCCTGAATTATTCTGAGTATTTTCGGACATGTTTTTCTCCCTTAACAATTAGCAAGCAACAACTAGCTCGTAGCCCATAGCTCATCTGCGGCTTTGTCGAAATAGCCTTGCGCGGCAGTGTAGTGTTCCAACGCTTTCGCCGAATCATTATCCTGCATCGCCTTGACGCATTTTTCCAATTCATTCAAACCGTCCTCCAATGCGGAGACGGCCGCTTTTTCGTCCGGCGTCGTATAGGCTTTCGCATAATACACGACGGCGTCATCGATATGGTCCAGCGCCTTGTTGAAGTACCTGATGGCGTCCTTGGTATCGAAGGCGAGATATTCGTCGTCGGCCGTCTTCAGCTCACCCATCGCCTGCTCCATCTTTGCATCGCCTTTGGCGACGTACTTGGCCGCACGCTCTTCGGGCGTCTGACTGACGCAGCCGATCAGGAATACCCCGGTCAGGAACAACAGGAAATACGATCTCTTTTTCATTTTCTTCACTCCCATCTGCTGTTTGGCGTAACTACCTATCATCGCGGATTTCGTCGTACCGAAAAACCTCGGAATTTTCCTAACTTACTACGGAATTAATACGGACTCCAACACGCCCGCGAAGAACCCGATCAGCGTTGCCATGGGAGGCGATTTGCCGCCACTACCGGATAACGTGGATGCTCCGGTATTCATGGCCTATGCGCTGCGCGATGTCGTAAAAGGTAATTGAACGCCGATTGCAGGTCAGACGAATGAGCTGACGCGCTGCACGGTCCAGAACGCGGCCGTGCAGCCAATTGCATAGGGCATTACGCGCCAACCTTCACTCGGCCAACTGACCGGGATGCGCTTGACGATCGCGATCACCGCGAGCACGGCACAAACGAAGAGTATCTGGCCGGTCTCGACCCCGACATTGAACATCAACAAAGCGAGAGGGATCTCGCGTTCCGGTAACCCGACTTCTGCCAGTGCGCCGGCAAAGCCGAGGCCGTGAACCAGGCCGAATGCCAGCGCCACCACCCATGGGTACTGCTCCGTGAATGTGACTTGGCCCTGCCGGCTGTGCACGATTTCGACGGCGAGAAACAGGATACTCAGGGAGATTACGGCTTCGGTCGGCGCGCCGGGCATGTTCACGACGCCAAGCGTCGCCAGGGCCAGGCTAACACTGTGTGCGAGAGTAAACGCCGTGATGGTCTTAAGCAGCATCCACAGGTTGGGAATGATGAGCAGCAGCGCCAGTACGAACAGCAGGTGGTCGTAGCCCTCGAGAATATGGATGGTGCCGATCTTCCAGTACGATGCGGCGACCGTCCATTTCGTGGCGCTAGCGGGAACAACATAGGATGGCGACGCGGGGCGTAATATCGCTGAATGCTCTGTACCGTCGGCCATGTCGATCTGCACGATAACGTCAATAGGCAGCGCGGACAGGCCCTCGATGAAAATGGTGCCGCCGACGAGCGACCCGGAGTCCGTCGTCCAGGTCGACTGCTCAATATTGTTTGACTGTACAACTCGCGCTGACACAGGACCCATTCGTTTCATGTGCTCGGGGAATGTCGGCGACATGTCGAGCGCCCGGCCTCTCTGCAGCGGCACTTTCCACATCACGGCATACCGTCCGGGCTCCAACTCGTCTATCTCGAGCAGAGCGGGACGAAACTCGTCGGCGAGTGTCGCGGACGTGGTCAGCAGCAAGCCAATCCACAGAAGCGCAAGCCTTGCCAATTTCACGGCGTCGCTCCCTTACCCGCTATGGCTGGCTGCGCGTCTTCGATCACAACATCGTAGCGCGACACGAGTTCATCGACGTATTGCTCGCTTTTAGTCGCGATCTGCTCGGCCATCCATTGCTGCTTCGCTTCCTCTCTTACCCTGCCCAGGCCCGGTGTTGGAAAGCGAACGATGTCGTTGACCCACACGAGGTGAGCGCCGTAGCCGGACATCAGCGGACCGTGCCACTGGCCGGGCGCCAGTTCGACGATCTCGTCAACCAACCGCGAGCCGAAAAGCCGTCGCAATTCGAGCTCACTGTATTGATCGAGGTAGTTTTGTTGCGCCGCCCGGTCCCCGAAGCTGGCAAAGTCAGCCGGCACCTTGTCCAGGGCGTTGAGCTTTTCCAGTACCTCGCGCGCATCACCTTCCGCGGCTTCCCCACGTCGTTCCGGGTCGAAGAAGACCTGCGCGATCGAATACAGGTCAGGTTGCTTGAACCGCTCCGAGTTCACGGCAAACCAGGCCTCCAGGACCTCGTCGCTAGGCTCCGTTGGCGTGTTCAGGCTGCGCGCGAGCAACTCGACCTTTTGTGCGAGACGCCGCTCGATGGTCACATCGCCGGCATCCAGACCCATCGCCACGGCTTCCTGGTAAAGGACTTTGACGCGTACGTGAGCACGAACCAGGCGAGCGAATTCTTCCTCTGTCGGCGGGCGCATCCATGCTTTCCGCCACTGATCCACCATGGCATTGACGTCACTGGCAGATACAAACACGGCCCGTTCTTCATCCGGGCTGCTGCCATCGGCCAGTATTTCCGACAGCGCAAACAGGCCGGCGCCAATCACAAGAAAATGTACGAGGGGTTCCCTCGCCCAGGATTTGAGCGTTGCAATCAATCCAGGTATCCGTCCAGGGAGGCTTCGAGACAGTCGATAAAGAAGTCGATGTCGGGGAGGATCTCACGTGTCGATGTCACGTTAAAGCTTATCTCGCCATTGTAGCTTGGTGTGGCAATGAACAAGCCCATGCCATTGACCAGTGGCGCAAGTCCGTACACGCCGACCTGCCTGGCTCCGTTCATGTACAAGGGAATCTGCGGGCCCGGTACATTCGAGATGAACAGGTTGCACATGCGCGATGCCATACCGACGCGCGATACAAGCCGGCCAGCCAGTACCTGCGTCGCGGCCGGCACATGCTTGCTGAGATCGGTCATCAGGCGGGCCGATACTCCCGCCTTTGCTTCCTTGCTTTGCCTGGTCGCCTCTTGTATTGCAGCAAGGCGTTCCACGCCGTCTTCAATGTTGGTAAACAATGGAACGGTCATCGACGTGATGTCGTTCCCGGGCGAGTTAGTGTCTGCGTTTGACGCCACGCGGGCGTTGATCGGTACCCATGCGACCAGTGACTCCTCGGGCAATTCATCGTGATGCTCGAGGTAACAACGCAAAGCGCCGCCACAAATTGCGAGTACCGCGTCGTTGATCGTCGCTCCGGGTACGAGTGCCCGAACGGCCTTCAGATCGTCCAGTTTGAACGTCCTGGCATCCCACATCTTTTGTGGCTCGACCGGACCGTTGAAGCGCGTCTCGGGCACAACTTGGCCGGGTTTCCCGCGCGAGGTGAGTGCGTCCTGCGCCATCCTGTAGACGCTCGGCATCGCCCGCATAACGGCGTCGGTCATGCTGATCGGCGAGCGCACTGTATGCCACGCCGCCCGTACGGCCATCTCCAGGTAGCCCGGCTGCGGGCTGCGCCGGAGTTCCGCCTTGTTCAGGGGCATGGCCGGTGTCCCCTTGTTGTCGATATCCGAGAGCGCGCCGAAGAAGGTCACAAGCGTCTTGCCGTCCGCTGCCGCATGGTGAATCTTCGTGGCAATGGCGTAGCTTCCCTCGGGTAGCCCGTCGACATTGTCCAGCCCCTCGAGGACGAACATTTCCCAAAGCGGCTTGCTCATGTCGAGCGGGCGCGAGTGGTAGCGTGCCATCTGTATGCAGAACTGGCGCCAGTCGCCGGGTTTCGGCAGGCGCTCATGGCGCACGTGATACTCGAGATCGAAGTTTTCATCATCGACCCAGTACGGAAAGTCGAGTTCGAGCGGCACGTGGACAAGACGCCGCTTGAATACGGGACTCATGTGCAGACGGCTCTCGACGTGTTCGAGAATGTCCCTGAAGCGCACGATGTTGCCGCCTGGCACCGTCGACTGATCGAGTATCGATATCGTCGTCAGGTGCGTCAGGTTGTCGTCCGACTCGAAGTAAAGAAACTGTGCGTCCTGGGGATTCAGCTGATCCATGCGGCCTACTCCGTATCGCTACCAACGACGCGCGGCACCATTTTCGGCTTCGCCGGCTCGTCCTGCCCGAGTTCCCGCAGATACATGCCCCTGACTTCGGCGACATGCTCATCAATGGTCTCAACCGTCCACTCGCTGGTGTCGATCGGCGGCAGGACATCGACTTTGACGGTGCCCGGGTGGTACAGCATGTCGCCCTTGGGCTGCACGTCACCGGAATTGTGGATAACGATCGGCACCATCGGCACACCGGCCTCCATCGCGAGATGGAATGCGCCTTTCTTGAATTGCGCCAGCCTCGGCGTTATCGCCCGGGTTCCCTCGGGTGAGAGACAAACCGATTTGCCCTCGACGCGCATCGCATCAACGAGCGGCGCCATCGACGCAATGGCCGCCGCGGTATTGGAACGATCGATCAGGACCACGCCGGAGAATTCGAGGACGCGGCCGATCACGGGCATATCACGCAATTCACGTTTACCGACGCCGCTGATATCGCGCCGCATCAGGCGCGCCATGACGACAAGGTCTGCATTGCTCTGGTGATTGAAGATAAAGACTGCCGGACGGTGTGACCAGATATGCTGTTCACCGGTGACCTTGAGGTTCAACCCGATCAGCGCGCTGGCCGTATCCGCAAACACCGAGATCGAGAAGTTGAGTGCATCCCTCTTGGAGCCCGACAGCGCCCAGATCGGCAAGCCCGCGAGAAACGAACCAACCAGGGTTGCCGGCATCATGAGCGAGCGAATCCAGTCGGAAGGACGGGTAAAGCCGCGACTGCCGAAGCGGCGCACGGGCCACCCCCGGCGTTCGGCTATCGATAGCAAACCACCATTCGGATTCAACGGCCGCGGGTTACCGACTCGCTCGAGCAATTGAATGTCGTCGTCACTGTCCGAGTAGAAGAACGACTCGTCGAGGTCGACGCCAAACTTCTCAGCCAGGGTCTCCGCCGCCGTGACTTTGCCGGGACCGAAACAGGTAGGCTGCAGAACGGCGCCGGTGAAGTTCCCTTTCTCGACCTCGAGTTCGGTGCACATGACGTTTTCGATTTCCAGGTCACGTGCGGCTGGCAACACCTGGTAGGGCGTTGCCGACGAAATAATCGCCACCGTGTGACCCTTGGCAAGGTGCGCCTGCACAATAGCCCGCGCCTCCGGGTACACCTGTCGCGCGATGTGCGAGCGAAACAATTCCTCACCAAAATTGATGTAGCTATCCTCGCGAACGCCGCGCAGGAATTGCGAGGTCGCGATCATCATTGCGGAGAAGCCCATATTGCCGACGCCGAAACTGGCCATTGCCCCGACCAGCTCGACGAGCTCGCGGACCGACAGGTTGCCTCGAGTGATCTGTTCCTCGATGAAGGCGATGGCGGAGTAGCCCGAAATCAGCGTGCCATCAAAGTCAAAAAACGCACCGACCTGGGGCCCGTCGGGCAATTCCAGTATTTCGGCGATGACGTCCTGATGGGGTTGCATTGGTTCTCTCCGGCTAGCCCATTAGTATAACGTCATATGCTCGCGCCGTATCTCCCTGAGCTTACTCGGCGGTCGCCCGTGCGGTCGCCACTGCGGGCAGTGGCACAGGAACTGTCGGGCGCCTGATGACCAGCATGATGCCCGCGCCGATCAGGCAGACCAAACCGGCGATAATGAACGGTGCCATCCAAACGCTCGGATCTACCGCCCCTTGTGCCGCGTCCTTGAAATAGCCCGCGAGCAGTGGACCCGCGAGACCGGCAACGCCGTACGCGGTGAACATCCAGCCGTAGTTGCTGCCGACATTCTTGTTACCGAAATAATCCGCCGTGATTGCCGGAAACAGCGCGAAGCTGCCACCATAGTTGAAGCCGATGAGTGCGGCGGCGAAGATGAAGCCATACACCATGCCGAAGCTGATGAATATGTGGTAGGTCGCCAGCATCGTGACGCCCTGCAGGGCGGACATGACGATAATGGTCGAACGCCGGCCGAGACGGTCCGAGATACTGCCCCAGGCGATGCGGCCGAGGCCATTGAAGATCGCGTACCACGCCATCGCCGTGCCCGTAATTGCACCGGCGTCGACGATTCCTTTGTGCTCGAGCGCATCGATTCCAAACAGTTTGATCGAGTAGATCACCATGAGTCCGGCGATGCCGGCGAACATGAAGACCGCCCAGAGCAGGTAAAATTGCGAGGTGCGCAACATGTCGCGCGCCCGAAACTCGACCGCACCCTCGTGATCGCCATTCTCGGATGTCACGGGTGTCCAGCCTGCCGGCCGGAAGTCCTCGGGCGGGTTAACCATGACGATGCTGCCAAGCAGTACGAGCGCCGCAAGCGCGATTCCGTAGATAACGAACACGCTTTGCACGCCCGGCAAACCGAAGACATTCGTCGTATTGAGCAGGCCGCCGAACCAGGAGCCTGCCAGTTTCACCCAGATCGTTGCACCGAAGCCGAATCCTGCTACGGCCAGACCAGTAATCAGGCCCTTCTTGTCAGGGAACCACTTGACGCAGACCGAGATAGGTACGACGTAGGCGAGACCGATGCCGGCGCCGCCGATGAAGCCGATACAAATCAACTGCACCCAGAAGCTCTCGCCGAACAGGCCACCCAGCACATAACCGCCGCCGAGTAGCAGACCACCGACGACGGCCAGCAATCTCGGGCCCACGCGAGGCAGAATACGGCCGGCGAGTACCATGACGATCGCAAACGTCGCCAGGCCTGCCGAGAACACCCAGGCCGTTTCGCTCGCGCTGAAGGCGTAGGCCCCTGCTGCGTCCGTCAACCTGGCTGTGAATACGGACCAGGCATAAATAGCGCCCAGTGCCAGTTGAATAAGGATAGCGCCGACGACGACGAGCCATCGGTTAAGCGAAGGTCTTGCGTGTTCCATGTTGGCCTCCTAGCCACGCCCAAGCGATCAGGCGCGGCCATAGTATCAATCCCGAAAATTAAGACAGCGCCGATTTGTACGAATAGAATGACGGATTACACCTACTCGGAGACGGGCCCTTGCAACGATATGTCGCGGCATTCTTGATCACCCTGGTGGCAGCCCCTGCCCTGTCGCAGACCACGCCGGGCACGATCGAATTAACACCCTACGGCGCCTACAGCATGGGCGGGACTTTCCAGGATGAGGCTTCCGCGACCAAGGCAGAGTTGCAGGACTCGGGGAGTTTCGGCCTGATCTTCGATCTCCAGCGCAAAGACAATACCCAGATCGAAGTGATCTATTCGCTGCAACGCACTGACGCGAGTGTGAACGATGCGGCCTTTGCCGACGTCAACATGCACTATCTGCAGCTCGGTGGCACCTACCAGTTTGATGAGATTGGCAAAGTCCTGCCGTTTATGTCGGCCACTCTGGGCGCCACCCACATCGACGTGGACACCGAGGGCTACGGCAGCGACACGTTCTTCGGCTTCTCGATCGGCGGTGGCCTGCAGATCGCCCCGACCAGCAGGCTCGGGCTCCGGCTCGAGGCACGCGCCTTTGGCACAACGCTGAGTTCGGGTTCGACGATCTTCTGCCTGAGCGACCCGGGCGGCGGTCAGGCAGGCTGCGCGATCACCGTTGCGGCCGATATCCTGTGGCAGGTCCAGGCCATGGCCGGCATCGTCTTTCGATTCTGATGAGCAAGGATCATCTCCAACGCGAATCTCTGACCATGGAGAAGATGGTCGGGATCTATTGCTCGGCTCATCATAGTGAGCCTGGTCTATGCGCTGACTGCTCGAAGTTCCTCGAATACGCCGAAGTCCGCCTCGAGAAATGCCCCTACGGCGAGGACAAGCCGACCTGCGCGAACTGCCCGGTGCATTGCTACAAGACGGCGTACCGTGAGCAAGCGCGTGCGATCATGCGTTACGCAGGTCCCCGCATGCTGCTGCGGCATCCCCTTCTCACAATTTCTCACTACATCGACGGACGCCGCCGCGCCAAACATCCCCGGGAATTGACTCGCGACGAGCGCCTCGAACAAAAGCGCGGTGAATAGTATTCGTCGCTAGTAGCGGAGAGAGAACTCCACCCCGGCCTGCCGCGGCTTGCTCGGCCACGCGATGTCCGCCGGCAAGCCGATGAAGCGCCGGGCGAAGAACCACTCGATGTACTCCTCGTCAAACAGGTTATTGACGTAGAGGCGCGCTGACCAGTTCTCCTTCTCGAGCGCAAAGCTGAGATTGGTCAGGTTGTACGCGCTTTGCGTATCGAGATTGTCGAGCGTCCAGTAGGTCTTGCCACGATGCTCATAATCTAATCGGCTGACGAGATCCAGGTCATTCGACAACGACGCCGTATATTGCAGCGCGAAATTAACGGAGACGATCGGCGCACCTGGCACTTCACGACCGATGATCTCACTAGCCGGCACCAGTACACCCGGGACTTCTTCGTACTCGAGGATTTCGCTGTCGGTAAACGCGACGCCGAGATTCAGGAGCAATGCGTCGGTTGGCTGGGCCGTGAGCTCGAGCTCGCCGCCAGCAATCTCGCTCTTTTTCACATTAATGTTTGCTTGCGTCCCCGTCTGGTCGAACAGGAAGTACTGCATATCGGTGTAATCGATGTAGAACAACGACACGGCACCGCGCAATCGCCCATCGTATGCACTGCCTTTCAGGCCGGTCTCGTAGCTGATCAGCGACTCCTTGTCGAAGCCCGGCGGGAAATTGCTGTCCGGCGCCACGTTGTTGAAACCGCCTGCGCGGAAGCCCTTCCCTATGGTCACGTAACCCAGGAGTCCCTCGCGGAAGTGGTAGGCGAGACTGATCTTGGGTTGAAGCTCCGTAAACGTCTCGCTGCGCCCCTGGGTAAGATCGCTGGGCGTCTCTTCGTCCCAGCGGGCCGCCAGTGTCAGCTCGAGATCGTCCCGAATGTCATAGCTGAGGCTACCGAACACCGCAAAGTTCTCCAGTTCGAGATCCTGCGCGGCCGGCGGCACCTCTGTGCCGAGAAACGTAGTGCCGAGCGAGCGGAAACGGTCCTGTGTGAAATATGAAACGCCGGCCACCCAACGCAAGGCGCGATCGTCGTCGGAAACCAGCCGCAACTCCTGGGCCAGCGTCTGCGACTCATCGATCACGAGGATGTCGATGGCTTCCACGAGGGTCTGGTCCAGGTCCTGGTCGTTGCCGGAGTCAACATCTGTATACGAGGTGATCGAGGTCAGTGTCGCCCAACCCATGTTGTAATCGATCTTTGCCGCGAGTTCGGAAGCCTTCACGAACGACTTGCCCAGCTTGTTCGACTGGATCTCGTATTCGGGTACGTCAACGATGATCGGCGGATTTGGCTCCGGTAGTGGCAGGAAGAAGTTGCTCCCTGGCATGAAGTAACCGGAACCACCGTCCTGGTCGATGTACTGTGCACGCAGATCGAGAGTCAGCTTGTCGCTAGGGGTGATCAGCAGCTTGCCGCGAAATGCGGACGACTGCTTGTAGTCGACCAGCACGTTATCGAGGTAGGCATTGCGCAACTGCCCTTCCCGGTCCTGCAACCGGAATGCGAAGCGTCCGAGTACCTTGTCCTCCGAGATCGGTCCGGAGACATTGCCCGCGAGCACATAGTCACTGCCCTGCGCGGCCCTGAAGCGCAGCCCGTACTCCGGCGTTGCGGTGGGCTGGCGGTTCGAGACGAGTATCGCACCGCCAATGGCATTGCGTCCGTAGAGTGCGCCCTGAGGTCCGCGCAACACATCGATGCTCTCGATGTCGAACATGTCCTGCGTCGTGAGCAGGTTGTTGGTAGCGCTGACCCCGTCGATTCTAAACGATACGGGCGGCTGGCCCGTGCCACGATTCTGGCTCACGCCACGAATGACGAGCGTGCTGACGCCGACTTCCTGGTCGTCCGAGAAACGCAGGTTGGGCGTCAAAGACGCCACGCGGTTGACGCGCTCAATGCGATAGCGCCTGATATCGTCGATCGTAAACGGGGTGATCGAATCCGGGATATCGGTGAGTTTTTCCGCGCGGTAGCGGGACGTGACGACGATCTCGTCGACGACATCATCCGAGGCCTGGGCCCGCGCAGGTTCGCCGGCTGCGGGCAATAAAGCCAGACCGACGAGTAACGCTGCGCCGTTTGCGCAGAACGCCTTAATATTCAAAGGATTGCCTTTTTCTTGTTGTCGAGCCGAAAGCTCGGGGGATGCCTGATGCTGCCCTGAATTATGCCAAATCGAGCCGGCGGGGCAAGTAGGCATGAATCGCAGTAAATCTACGTATCGCGCGGGGACCAAATCGGGCCTAACGTGCGCCTCATGGACACACATAAACACCACAACTGGGCAGAGCCCTACAAAATCAAGATGGTCGAACTACTGCGGATGACGACGCGCGAAGAGCGTCTCAAAGCCATTCGCGAGGCCGGC
Organism: uncultured Woeseiaceae bacterium; assembly: GCA_964557165.1. Taxonomy (GTDB): domain Bacteria; phylum Pseudomonadota; class Gammaproteobacteria; order Steroidobacterales; family Woeseiaceae; genus UBA1847. Next base: position 7,056 of record CAZKZE010000064.1, on the reverse strand, counting down.
TACAACACATTCCTTACGAAGAGCCGCGACGTCTATATCGACCTGCTGACCGATTCCGGTACGTCTGCGATGAGCGACCGCCAGTGGGCGGGCATGATGATGGGCGATGAAGCCTATTCCGGCAGCGAGAATTTCTATCACCTCGAAGCGGTCGTCCGGGAATACTACGGGTACAAATACCTCGTGCCGACGCACCAGGGCCGCGGCGCCGAACACCTGATGTCGCAAATCCTGATCAAGGACGGTGACCGCGTGCCGGGGAATATGTACTTCACAACCACCCGACTGCACCAGGAATTGGCGGGCGGCCGCTTCGTCGACGTTATCGTCGATGAAGCGCATGACTCGCAGAGCCAGTATCCGTTCAAGGGCAACGTCGATCTCGCCAAGCTCGATGCCCTCGTACAGGAAGTTGGCGCCGATCACGTTCCCTACCTGAGTCTCGAAGGTAACGTGAACATGGCGGGCGGCCAGCCGTTCTCGATGGCGAACTTGCGCGAACTGCGCGCATACTGCGACAAGCACGACATCCCGATAATGCTCGATGCGACGCGCACGATTGAAAACGCGTGGTTTATTCGTGAACGCGAGGAAGGCTATGCGGACAAATCGGTACGCGAGATTCTGCGGGAAATCTGCGACATGACCGACGGCTGCACGATGTCGGCCAAGAAGGATGCGCTCGTCAATATTGGTGGCTTCTTCTGCTGCAACGATGACGACGTGTTCCGCAAAGCGCAAAACCTCGTCGTGGTTTACGAGGGACTGCACACCTACGGCGGACTCGCTGGTCGCGATATGGAAGCGATGGCACAAGGTATCCGCGAAGCCGCCACCGAGGAACACATGGCAGCGCGTATCGGCCAGGTTCGCTATCTCGGCCGCAAGCTCGAGGCCGCGGGAATCCCGATCGTCGAGCCGATCGGTTCGCACGCGATTTTCATCGATGCCCGACGCTTCCTGCCGCATGTTGATCAGGACGACTACCCGGCGCAGGCACTCGCCGCCGAGCTCTTCATTGAAGCGGGTATTCGCACCATGGAGCGCGGCAATGTTTCAGCCGGCCGCAGCCCGATTACTGGTGAGAATCGCCATCCGAAGCTCGAACTTGTGAGGCTGACGATTCCAAGACGCGTCTATACACAGGCGCACATGGATGTTGTCGCCGAAGCGGTTTCTGACCTGTACGCGAGGCGCGACGAGATTCGCGGCTTGAAGATGGTCTACGAACCCGAGTTCCTGAGATTCTTCCAGGCGAGATTCGAACCCTTGTAGGAAATCGGGGTCAGTTACCGAACAAGTTAAGTAACTGACCCCGATCTAGTCGTCGAGGTCCGGTAATCCGTGCAGCATGAGTCGGTAGTAGCTGACCATACCTACGATTTTGTTGTCTTCGAGGACGGGCGCGTGACTGATCCTGAACTTCTCGAAGAAACGTGCGCAGTAACGAACCTTCATATCCGGCCTGACCATGAGGACCGGTTTGGCCATGATTTCGTACACATTGACACGTTCGGGTGCTCGGTTCCTTGCGATGACCTGCTTGGCAATGTCGGCAAATAACAGCAAACCGTATTCGTCTTCTTCGTTGCGCCGTTCGACGATCAGGCTGGTCGAACCGACCTTTTTCATGACCTTCATCGCCGTCAGGATGTCCATGCGGCCGTCTACTTCGGTGACTTTCGGGCTCATGCAGTCGCGCACAGTGCCCCAATCAGGAGTGCTCATAGGTTTTCCTCCACGATGTCGGCCAGTTCCTCTACCTGGTGCACTACGCCGACGGCATCTTCTACATCGATCATAACAGCGATGCCGGTACCCGGTTTCGCATCGAACTCGCCAACCTCGCCGATGTGTTCGAGTATGTGCCGGCTCAGGTGTTCCTCGACGAGCAGCAGCACGACATCTCGTTGTGTCGATAAGGTTAGTCCGAAAAAGGACTTGCTTTCTTTCAGGCCTTCGCCACGAGCATTGTTTATGACCGTGCAGCCCGTTGCGCCTGCCTCTCGAGCTGCATGCATGACGGCTTCTGTCTTGTCGTCTTCGACGAAGGTCACAATTAGTTTGAATCGCATTATTTCTTCCCTCTTAGTACAGCGAGCTGACCGTACGCGAGCACCGAGATTATCGGAAACAGGCTCGCAAATGCCACTAGTCCGAATCCATCCAGGAGCGGACTGCGACCCGGGACGGCTTCCGCCAGCCCCAGGCCTAGCGCCGTGATCAGCGGCACAGTGACAGTAGATGTCGTGACGCCGCCGGAATCGTAGGCGAGCGGCACGATCATTTTCGGCGCCATCGTGGTCTGCACGATAACGACCAGGTAGCCCGCCGCGATGAAATGCTGCAGCGGCAGACCGGTAATTATTCGGAAACATCCGAGCGCGACACCGAAGCCGACGCCGAGCGCGACGGCTACGCGCAGGCCCCAGACGCCTACAGCGCCCGCCGACACTTCGTTGGCCTTGATCGAAACGGCCATGAGCGCCGGCTCCGCAAGCGTCGTACTGAAACCAATAGCCGCGGCGAACAGGTAGACCCAGTAGAAGTCCTGCCAAACGAGCGTATCGGCGATGTGGCCGCTCACCTCGAACAGGAATTCCGGGTTGGTGAGTTGCTGGGCCATCAGGCGCCCCAGCGGGAACAGCGATTCCTCGAGACCGACAAGGAACAGGCCGAGGCCCACCGTAACAAATACGAAGCCGACAAGTACCTGTTGCACATCGCGAATGCGCTCACGCATGACGAACAACTGGAACACGAACAGGAAGAACACGATCGGCGCCACGTCCATCGCGCTGTCAAATACGAACATCAATGCATCAAGGATCAGATCCATTGCGTCACGATTCCGTAAATGAGTACGAACAGGATGGGCGTCAGTGACGCGAAGGCGATCAGGCCAAAACCGTCGGTCATCGGGTTGCGCCCTTTCAGCGAGCTGGCGAGACCGACACCAAGGGCTGTAACCAGGGGAACGGTAACCGTCGACGTCGTAACGCCACCCGAGTCATAGGCGATACCGACGATCTCGGGCGGGGCCATCGTGGTTACGATAACCACGAGAACATAGCCACCGATAATCATCAGCGGCAGCGACCAGTTCTTGAGAATACGAAAGACACCCAACAGAAGCGCAACGCCGACAGATAACGCCACGACAAGGCGCAGGCCGAGAGCATAGTTCGAGGCGGCCTCCTGATTGTCAGGGATTGCTCCAGCGCCTACCGCGACCTCGGCCGCTTCCTCGGCTACCGCAAGCAACGCAGGTTCGGCGATCGTCGTGCCGAATCCGAGCACGAATGCGAAAGTGAATAGCCAGAAGACGCTGCCTTTGCGCGCAAGCGAATGCGCCAGGTCTTCGCCGATCGGGAACAGCGCAATCCGCAGCCCGAATATGAAACACGTGAGACCGGCAACGACCAGCAATCCTCCGAACAGGATCGACAGGAAGCCGGACACAGGTTCCTGAATGACAAGAACCTGGAAGACCGCGATGACGAGGACGATCGGCGCGAGATCACGCAGGCTCGACAGTGCGTCCTTCGACAGTGCGATCAGAGAATCTTTCAAGCGAAGTGCTACTCCTTGGAATAGCCGAAAGCATAGTAAAGCACTGGTATAACAACAAGGGTCAACAGGGTCGATACGAGGATGCCGAAGATCAGCGTGACCGCAAGGCCGTTGAAGATCGGGTCATCGAGGATGAAGAATGCCCCCATCATCGCAGCAACCGCCGTCAGCGCGATAGGCTTGGCACGCACGGCGCCTGCCCGAATTACCGCTTCCTGGAAATCAACGCCGGCATCGACTTCCTGGTTGATGAAATCGACCAGGAGTATTGAATTACGCACGATGATGCCCGCCAGCGCGATCATGCCGATCATGGACGTAGCCGTGAATTGCGCGCCAAGTAACGCGTGTCCCGGCATCACGCCGATAATCGTCAGCGGAATCGGCGCCATGATGATCAGCGGTACCGCGTAGGACCGGAACTGGCCAACCACGAGCAGGTAGATCAGGATCAGCCCGACGGCATAGGCCATGCCCATGTCCCTGAATGTCTCGTACGTGATCTGCCACTCACCATCCCATTTGATGCTGTACTTGTAGGGGCTGTCGGGTTGACTGATGAAGCGCTGCTCGAGATCACCGACACTGAACTCGGTGTCCTCCATTCCGAAGACCATGTCGAACATGCCGTACAGCGGTGAATCAAAACGGCCGGCCATGTCGCCCGTAACAAATACGACTGGCAACAGATCCTTGTGATAAATGGTCTGCTCCCACTCGCTGCTCTGGACGTCGACCACCTCGGTAAGGGGGACGAGATTGCCATCACGGCCGGCCACGCGAAGCATCAACAGGCTGTCGAGCTCCGACTTGTCTGCGACCGGAAGTTCCAGCCGCACGGGGAGAGGGTATTTCTGGTAGCCGTCACGCACATAGGTGACGTCTTCGCCGTTCATCGCGGTATTCAGTGCCTGCACAACGCTGGCCTGGCTGACGCCAAGCAAAGCCGCCTTGTTACGGTCGACCGATATAACGAAGCGCGGCGCGGTCGCCTCAATGCTGTCATCGATATCGACAATATCATCGGTCCTCGCGAACAGTTCCCGCAGTTCTGCGGCGACCTTTTGCTGGCCGCTGTAGTCGGGGCCGTAGACTTCGGCAACGAGAGGCGACTGCACGGGTGGGCCAGGCGGCACCTCAACCACTTTGACCGAGCCGCCGTAGCGCTGGCCGATCTCATGGAGCGCGGGCCGTGCCGCACTCGCTATTTCGTGGCTCTTGCGTTTCCGCTCGGACTTGTCGACCAGGTTGACCTGGATATCACCCACAGTCGGGCCTTCACGCAGGTAGTACTGGCGCACAAGACCGTTGAAGTTGATCGGTGCAGCCGTGCCCACGTACACCTGGTAGTCGGTGACTTCGGGGATGTCCTTTATATAGGCCGCCATCTCATCGAGTACCCGGCCCGTCTGTTCGACCGTCGTGCCCTCCGGCATGTCAAGTACGACCTGGAACTCCGACTTGTTATCGAACGGCAGCATTTTCATGACAACGGCGTTGAAGCCGACGAGACTCGTGGCCAGGACAATCGCGATGATGACACCGCCACCCAGCCAACGGCGCGCGCGTTTGCCGTCGTCGCCTCGCAGGAACGGTCCAACGACACGGCGGAAGAAGCTGTCGAGCCACGCCGCCGTCTTGTCTTCCTTTTCTTCGTGATGCGTCTTCGGCAGCAACTTCAGGCTCGCCCATGGCGTGACCGTCAGGGCCACTGCCAGCGACAGCAGCATGCCGATACTCGCGTTGATCGGGATTGGGCTCATGTACGGGCCCATGAGGCCGGTTACAAATGCCATCGGTAGCAGTGCCGCAATCACGGTGAACGTGGCGAGAATGGTCGGGCCACCGACTTCATCGACGGCCGGCGGAATCGCGTCGAACAGTGTCTTGCCACCCATCGCCATGTGCCGGTGAATGTTCTCGACCACGACGATCGCGTCATCAACGAGGATGCCGATCGAGAATATGAGCGCGAACAGCGAGACGCGGTTGATCGTGAAGCCCCACGCCCAGGACGCAAACAGCGTCAGTGCCAGCGTGATGATCACGGCCGACCCTACGACAACAGCTTCGCGCCGTCCGAGCGTCAGGAAGATCAGGAGAATCACTGACACCGTCGCAAAGGCGAGTTTCTGGATGAGCTTCTTCGCCTTGTCATCCGCTGTCTTGCCGTAGTCGCGCGTCACCGTGTATTCGACACCTTCTGGAATCGCGATGCCTTGCAGCGCGTCAATACGCTCGATGACCTGTGCGGATACGCGCGCTGCATTGGTGCCTGGCTTCTTGGCGACGGCAATCGTTACTGCGGGGGCATCGCCGAAGCGAACGTATTGCTCGGGCTGATCGGCGCCCGCTCTCACGCTAGCTACATCTTCGAGATACACAGCTTTGCCATCGATCACGCCAACGACCAGTTCGGCGACGTCTTGCTGGTTGGCCAGGTAGGTACCCGCGGTGACCGGAGTGCTTTGATTGTCTGCAACGACGGCGCCTGCATGCGCCACGACATTACTCGCCAGAAGTGCGGTGCGCAGGGCGTCAAGCGAAAGGCCGTAGGCCGCGAGCCGCTGCGGATCCAGTTCGACATGCACGACGTTATCGGGACCGCCGACCGTGTAGACATCGCGCGTTCCGGGAACCCGCTTGATGTCGGCCTCGATCGCATGTGCAACTCGCTGCAGTTCATGCGCACCGCGCTCTTCATCGTCCGTCCAGAGGGTGACCGTCACCATTGGTACATCGTCGATGCCCTTGGGTTTGATCAGCGGCTGCATGACACCGGTGCCCGGCGGCAACCAATCCTGGTTTGAGTACACGGCGTTGTAGAGTCGCACGATTGCGGCGGTGCGATCTTCGCCGACTTCGTACTGGATGGTTAGAACGGCCATTCCCGGTCGAGAAACGGAATACGTGTGCTTGATCCCTTCTATCTCGGACAACACCTGCTCCAGCGGAATGGCGACGAGATTCTCAACCTCGACGGCGCTCGCGCCCGGGAAAGGCACGAAGATGTTCGCGAACGTCACATTGATCTGCGGCTCTTCCTCGCGCGGCGTCACAGCAACGGCGAAGAAGCCCAGCAGGAGACCCGTTAAGGCCAGTAACGGCGTGATCTTGGAATCCTGGAAACGCCTCGCAAGCGCCCCCGAAAAACCGAGTTTCTTCTCACTTGCCATCAGTCGGTGCGCTCTTTGAGATAGATACCTGCTGCCACTGGGTCGATCGCAACCCGCTCGCCTTCACTCAGTCCGGCGACCACCTCGATGAAAGCACCGTACTTCCGGCCGAGTCGCACCTGCCGCAAAACCACAGCATCACCATCGGTCACGTAGACGCCGCTAAGTTCGCTACGGCGCATCACGGCTTCGGCCGGTATCAGAAGGCGCTGGGATTCCCCGACGACGAAACCGACTTTGACGAACATGCCCGGGTAAAGCGTCGCCGCCCCGTCCGGCAGGTTCACGCGAACACGAAACGTATTCG
>CAZKZE010000063.1:0-18828 GCA_964557165.1 uncultured Woeseiaceae bacterium | reverse complement strand
GGCGCCAGGAAATGACATGTTGGATCTTACTTGCGGGACTTGATCCAATAAACAAGCGGAGTCGTAATTAGGACAAATGCTAACAACGTCGTCGGCGCAACCATCCAGATGTGAAAGAACTGCAGCGAGTACAAAGTACCTATCCCTATTGCAACATAGAATGGGAACAACAAGAAGATGATTTTCGATCGGTAATTAAGGTATGCCGCGAACGTCACAATCAAGCTTGCCACTACTACGCCCAGAATCAGGAGGGCGACAAATCTGCCAAAACCAATGCCGCCGGAAATTCCGCCGTCGGCAATAGCTTCGCGAAAAAGTACAAGAACCAGGGTCGCTAGAATTGCCTTTCTGATGACCATCACCCATTTCGCAGATGTTTCTTCTGAACCGGTAGCGCGGCGCAGGCACCGCAAATCGGAGGTAGGTGCAGCCTCGCCACCCCGAATCCTTCCATAAATGGCATCAATTCGACCGATATCCGTGTGGCTGCTTCGGGTCACAAGCCGTCATTGTAACTCAGACAAACCGACCGGCTGCCGAGGTCCTTCTCAGCTAGTACGATTTCTCGGAGCCAAACCAATTAGCGGACCGTTATCGGGAGCCCTCACCGGTGAGGAGAGTCAATAACAGGTCTTGCCCAGCAGGCTGACTGTGGTCTCTTTTAACCATTTGTGTAGAATTCGAGCCTGACCCGGAAGATCTGGAATCACCTCTTGATGAAACGAATATCGACAATCGGACTCGCGGTAGCCGGCTCCTTCTTTGCCACTCCGGCCGTCGCCGATGAGTTCTCGTTCGACATTGGCGCGAGCTATGGGAGAACCCAGTATGAGGGTTCTTCGACGACAGTTTTCGAAGGCCATTCGTTCTACTCCGATGGAACCCTGTTTGTTACTGGCGAGTCGGATACCGACACATTGACCCTCTTCGGGACCTGGTACTTCGCTGGTCTGTCAGACGACAACGGCCCAAGAGCTCGAGCGGCGTTTGTCGATCGGGCGTCTGCTGTCAGTGCTCTGTACAGCCATCAGGAAGAATCTTCTTCGTATTCCATCGTGAGCAGTGTGCCTGAGATCTCGTCCGGGCAGAGAGAATTCGACGAATCGGCCGATTTCTATGCGGTTACGGGAAGGCTGGTCGGACGCGAGAGTGGCTGGTTCGCAGAGGCCGCGGTAACCGAATCGGACCTCAGTTTTGGCAGCAAGAGATCAGCGTGGAGCCTCGGGGTCGGGAAGTATCTCTTCGATACGACTGCGCTAAGCGTCAGTGCAGGAAACGTCGACGAGCGATTCGGGTACGAAACCGATATCTATGCGCTTGGCTTTACCCACCTCGGTCAGATGGGACAATCGTGGCAGTACGCCCTCGATCTCGCGTACGAGCACGAGCGTCCCAATACTGATTTTGTCGACGATGCCGACAACTGGAGCACCAGGCTTGCGCTGTACCCAACCCGCAATCTCGAATTCGGTATTGCCTATGCAGATAGTGAACGTCGAATCGGCGATCCGACGGGTTCGAGTATCGAAGGATTCGCAAGCTGGTTCATAACGCCGAAGATCGAGCTCGGAGCCCGGTATCGCGTTGATGAGTTCGACCGCGCATTTACGACTGCCTCAGGAAGCGGAATAGTAGAATCGACGTCGAATGACGACCAGGACAGCTTCGGCGTAACATTCAATATGCGTTTCTGAGATACCTCGGCAACGGCCGGGCCGCGAGCACGACGCCGAGCGAATGGTCATTGAAGTTTCCGCGGTAACGTGGGCAAGAAAAAAGGTCCCGTTGTGGGACCTTTCTTCATCTTGATTGCCAGGTTGTGTGCGTCACTTTGGCCGCACAACGCGGATCATTTGCTTTTCTTATCGCTCGGTGCGCGCATCTCGATGTTGCCGTTGAAGGTGGCGCCTTCGTCAATCGCGACCGAAGGGGCAACGATGTTGCCCGTCACCTCACCGCTATCACGAATCGTAACGCTTACAGTCGCTGAGAGATCACCCTCGACGCGGCCTTCGATGAATATCTTGGTCGCGTTGACATTGGCCAGCATGACGCCTTTGGGTTTTACGGTCAGGCAGCATTTGCCCTGATTTACCGTTCCCTCGACCTTACCTTCGATGACGAGGTCCTCGCCCGCCGAGAGCTCACCCTTGAAGTGAAGCGTCTCGCCTATGACGGACACGTCCGCAGACTGTTGCTCTCGCTGTACCGATTTGGGCACATCCTTGAATGCGATTACTTGCGACTCAGTAAGCTGCTCGCTGTCTTTGTCGGCCCTGGTTTCCGAAGGCATTCCCATGAAATCTGTATCTGACATTTCGGTTCCTCTCCTCATGCTGCGTTAGCCGACTTTTTGTCGGTACGCTTGGATTTCTTCTCGGCCGAGCGCTTCTCTGCCTCAGGCTTCTTCGCCTCTTCACCTGCTTCGTCAGCGGCCGATTTCGTGGGCTCGTCTTCTTTGGCAACAGCGTCATCGCCTGCTTGGGCGACCGGCTTGTCCAGTGCTTTTGCGCTTGGGTCGCTGTCCATATCGATCTTGCCGTTAAAATTCGCTCCCTCAACCAGCGACACACTCGGACTCACGATGTTGCCGTCAATCTTGGCGGACTCGCGAATCTTCACGCACTTGCTGCCCTTGAGGTCTCCCTCAACTCGCCCTTCGACCACAATGTATTCGGCGGACACATCCGCTTTGATATGGCCGCCGTCACCGACTGTCAGACTTGATGAATGATTGATAGTCCCCTCAATACGCCCTTTGATCAGCAGATTCTCATCTGCAGTCAGTTCACCTTTGAATTTCAGTGTCGGGCCAAGGACAGAAGAAATACTGTCGTTGTCGTATGGATTGCTCATTAATCCCTCCCTGGATCATCGTCGCGGTTGCCAGGAAACATCCTGACGGGTTGAAACAATAGAACTACGTCACACAATTCGCAGTGACCAGCATCACAAAATTGAGCTTATGCGACGAAGATCAGGTACCGATAATCTGACGTGCCCATTGCACGATTGAGCGCACGCGCGGCGTACCGAGGTCGAATGCCTCGTCGAAGCTCACCCAGCGCCACTCGTGGTGCTCGGGCTCGCCGGTCTCGGGAGATATACCCATCTCGACTTTGTCCTGGGTCGTCGTGGCGATGAAGTAGCGCGCAATCTTGCCGCGGCTGTACGGCCCTGTTTCGAAGTACCGATCGCCCCAGTCGAACGACAATTCAGTCACGCTGGTTTCCTCGCCGACTTCGCGTATTGCCGCCTGCATTGGCTCCTCGCCGCGCTCGCGAATGCCCTTGGGGAAGTCCCAGTGGTGAAACGCCCGCAGCATCAGCGTCACCCAGCCCGTATCGGTCTGCCGCGCAATGACGACGCCGCAGGACAGTCTCGACTCGCTCATGCCGGCGCACCCCTCAATACGTCGACAGGCGCCGCATTAACCGCACCGCGCGCGGCGAAGAACCCGCTGATACACACAACGAGGATCCCCGCGCCGACGCCCGCGATCCAGATCAGCGGGTTGAACTGATAAGGCAACTCGAACAACTGCACCGCGACTACGGCGGCAAGGATGGAAGCACCGGCCGAGGCAAGTATTCCGGCCGCGGCACCAAGTGCCGCAAACTCGGCCATGACTCCGGCAAACACGGTTCTGCGACGTGCGCCTAAAGCACGCAGCATGGCGCTCTCGAAGCGCCGCTCGTCGATCGTCGATTGCACCGCAGCGAACAAGACCGCGATTCCCGCCGCCAGTGTGAAGACAAACACGGCCTGCACGGCAAGGCTGGCTTTTTCGATGATGCCCCGCACCTGCTGCAGAATCGCGCCGAGGTCGATCACCGAGATGCTCGGGTGCTTACGCATCAACTCGATAAGCATCGGCTGCTTCTCGTCGCTGATGCGCATGCTCGAAATATACGTCGTAGGCATGTTGTCCAACGCGCCGGGTGACAGCACGAGGAAGAAGTTCGGCTGGAATGAATCCCAGTTGATCTTCCTGACGCTCGCAATCTCGGCTTCGATCTCTCGTCCTGCAACGAAGAAGGTCAGCTTGTCACCGAGCCCAAGCCCCGCATTCGTCGCCGCCTCTTCCTCGATCGATACCAGCGGTGGACCCGCATAGTCGGCCGGCCACCACTGACCCTGCAGTATGTCGTTGCTCGAACTCAACTCCGCGCTCCAGGACAGGTTTGCCTCGCGGTTGGCGAGCCACTTGCCATCCTCATTCGGATACTCGCGGTCCTTGACGGACTCGCCGTTGATCGTGGTCATGCGCGCACGCACGAGCGGTGTGAACACAGGCGCTTCGATGTCATTCGCAACAAAGAGTGCACCGACCTCCTCGACCTCGTGCGGTTGGATGTTGATCAGGAAATGATTTGGCGCATTTTCGTCGAGCGTCTGCCGCCAGCCTTCGAGAAGGTCCGTACGGACCAGCGTCAGCAGCAACAGGACCGTGATACCCAGGCCGAATGCAACGACCTGCACTGCGCTGTCGCGCCCACGTCGCGCCACGTTCGCCAGACCGTAGCGCCAGGCCACACCAACGCCGGAACGCGCTCGGCCGATCATCGCCACGAGGCCGCGGCCAACCAGGTACAGCGCGCCCGCGATGATGATAATCCCGCCGATCAGGATGACCAGCATGCGCGGGTCTCCGACGGAGCGATACAGCAAAGCTGCGACGGCTGCGAGTGACAGGCCGCCGACCAGCAGGCGAGATGGCGATGCCGGCATTTCGTCATGCCGCAGAACGCGCAATGGCGGCGTGTTGCGTAACTGGATCATCGACGGCAGGGCGAAGCCCAGCATCAGAACCAGTGCGCTGCCGCTTGCGAGAACCACGGGTCGCAAGCCAATGCTCGGCAGATCGCCGGCCAGCAGGTCCGACAGGATGCTGGCGAGTATTTCTTCTGCGACGAATCCGACAACACTGCCCGCGATGACGCCGAGCACGCCCAGCAACATGAGCTGAACCAGCGAGACTGTGATTACAAAGCGCTGCGTTGCGCCAAGGCTCTTCATAAGCGCTACCGTGTCCATCCGGCGAGTCGCGAAGCGTCGCGCCGACATGGCAACGGCGACCGCGCTGAGCAACAGGCTGATCACGGCGGTTAACGAGAGGAACCGCTGCGCTCGGTCCGCGGCATTGTAGGCGCGTTCGCTGCTCTCCTCCTGGCTGCGCACACGAATCTCGTCCGGTAGTTTGTCCTCGATGGCCTCGTTGAACGCTGCAACATCTGTGTCGTCGCCAGCCACGAGCAGTGCGTAGCCGACGCGACTGCCCTCACCGATCAGGCCGCTGGAGCCAATGTCAGCAATATTCATGATGACGGTCGGTGCGAGCGAGGCGAATCCGATCGACTGGTCCGGCCGGTAGGTCAGGACCGCGGCCACCTTGAGATGCAGTTCGCCAATATCGAGAATGTCGCCGACATCGGCGCCAACCCGGGCAAGCAGTGCACCGTCCGCCCAGACTTCTCCGGCAGCCGGAATTCCGTCAACGGCTCGCTGCTCGCCGAATAACTCGTCCGCGATGCGTACGGCTCCGCGCAATGGGTACGCGTCGCTGACAACCTTGATCGTCGACAGCGCGTTATCGTCACCGTGAAAGACGACCGATGGAAACGCCAGCGTGTCCGCTATCTGCAGATTGTATTCCGCCGCCAGTTCGCGCCACTCATCGGGCACGGGCTCCTGCGACCGCAAGCGCAGGTCGGCTGCGAGCACCTCGTTCGCCTGCCGTGCCACTGCTTTGCCGATGCGGTCTGTCAGGAATCCGACAGCTGTTAATGCGGCGACCGCCAGGCTGACAGCCGCAAGCAATACGAGAACCTCGCCGGAGCGAAGCTCACGGCCGAAGCTGCGCAATGCGAAGACGACCGCTTTCACGCAGCAGCTCCGCTGTCGCTGACAAGGCTGCCCGTATCGAGCGCGAGCACGCGATCACAGCGCTCCGCGAGGCTGTTATCGTGCGTCACGAGAATCAATGTTGTCGATGAGTTGCGATTGAGCTCGAACATGAGCTCCATGATGTTGGCGCCCGTGCGGCTGTCGAGGTTGCCCGTCGGTTCGTCGGCAAACAGCACGGCCGGCTCGGTGGCAAATGCGCGGGCGATTGCAACGCGTTGTTTTTCACCGCCGGACAGCTGCGCCGGGTAGTGACTCCAGCGATCGGCCAACCCGACCTGTTCAATGATATCGCTCGCGGCCTTGCGTGCATCGTCGTGTCCAGCCAGCTCGAGCGGTAGCATCACGTTCTCGAGTGCGTTGAGCGACGGCACGAGATGGAAGGACTGGAACACGAAGCCGACGCTTTCGGCGCGCACGATGGCCCGGCCGTCCTCGTCGAGGTTCGAGAGATTGGCGCCATTCAGGTCGACGTGGCCTTTTGTCGGCAGGTCCAGGCCCGCCAGCAACGCCAGCAGCGTGGACTTACCGGCCCCGGAAGGACCGACTACGGCTACCGTGTCCCCGGCATCGATGCTGAAACTCACGTCATTGAGAATGGTCAGAGTCCCTTCGGGGCTGCTAACCTGCTTACTTAACTGATGTGCTTCGAGCACCTTCACTACAGACTGATCTGGCATGCGAAAAATTCTTACTCTTGTTGTCTTGTTAATGGCAACGAACGCGCAGGCAACTGACGCGCCGACCGTCCTGATATTCGGCGACAGCCTTAGTGCCGGTTTCGGTATTGACGTTGACCAATCCTGGGCCGCTTTGTTGCAAGCACGGCTCGAGGAACAAGGGTACGAACATCGGGTGGTGAACGCCAGTATCAGCGGCGAAACGACCGAGGGCGGCGCAGCGCGCATCGATAGCGCGATTGGCAGCTTCTCGCCCGACCTGATCATCCTCGAGCTCGGCGGCAATGACGGCCTGCGGGGCTTTCCGCCGGCCCGGATCAAGGGCAACCTCGAAACGATTGCCCGGCGCGCCAGGGATTCCGGGGCCAGCGTCGTGCTTCTCGGAATTCGCATACCCACCAACTACGGGACCCGCTACACGCAGGCCTTCGAGGCTGTCTACGCCGAGGTGGCCGACGAACTCGGGATCCGGTGGATCGAATTCTTTATGGAAGGCGTTGCGCTCAATGACGAACTCTTGCAGGAAGACCGGATTCACCCTAACGTAGAAGCGCAGCCCATACTGCTGGATAACGCGTGGCCCATAATCCGCGATACACTAGACACGCAGTAGAACGAGAGAGAAAACCGTGGAAAGAGTTTGGCTAAAGTCCTATCCGGAAGGAATGCCGGAGGAAGTCCCTGCGCCCCCCTGGCGATCAGTTCGGGATCTGTTCGAGCATAGTTTCGCTGGGTTCCCGGATAACCCGGCCTACTCGAACATGGGCAGAACGCTCAGTTACGCCGACCTGAATCAGCTATCGATGCGTTTTGCGTGCTTCCTGCAAAAGAAGCTGGGACTAACGCGCGGTGAGCGCGTCGCGATCATGCTGCCCAACATCCTGCAGTACCCGGTCGCGATGTGCGGCATCTTCCGGGCCGGCCTGGTCGTTGTAAACGTCAACCCGCTGTACACGGCCCGGGAGCTCAAGCACCAACTCAAGGATTCGGGCGCGCGCTGTGTCGTTATTCTCGAGAACTTCGCGCACATCCTCGAGGAAGTCATCGCCGACACCGATGTCGATCACGTCGTAACTACCGGCGTTGGTGATCTCCTGAGCTGGCCGCGCAGTACGGTGACGAATCTCGTTTTACGCCACGTGAAGAAGGCCGTGCCCAAATACAGCTTTGCGAAGGGCACGCCGTTCAAGCGTGCCCTGAAAGCGGGGGCCGGCGAGAAGCTCGAGGAAGTGGACATCGGCTTTGCCGACATAGCCTACCTGCAGTACACGGGCGGCACGACGGGCGTATCGAAGGGAGCTATGCTCAGCCACCGCAACATGGTCTATAACGTGCAACAGACCATTACGTGGCAGGGGGATGTCTACGATGACGTTGACCAGGTGGTCGCTATCACGGCATTGCCGCTGTACCACATCTTTTCGCTCGAAGGTAACTGCCTGACCGGTATGGCGCTCGGCGGCGAAAACGTGCTGATCACGAACCCGCGCGATTTCGAGGGCTTCGCCGGGGAAATCTCGAAGCACAAATTCAATCTGTTCACGGGCGTCAACACGATATTCGCCTCGCTGATGAATACGCCGAGTTTCGACAAGATCGACTTCAGTTACCTCAAAGTATCCATCGGCGGCGGCATGGCGGTACAACCGGCCGTCGCCCGGCAATGGAAACAGAAGACCGGGCAACCGATCCTGCAAGGCTACGGCCTTACCGAGACTTCGCCAGTCGCCATATGCTGCAGGGTCGGCGATGACTTCACCGGCACGATCGGGCTGCCCGTGCCATCGACCGACGTGATGATCGCCGCGGACGACGGCAACGCGCTGCCGCTGGGTGAGATCGGCGAAATCTGCATCAAGGGCCCGCAGGTCATGGAAGGCTACTGGCAGCGCCCCCACGACACTGCCGAGGTCATGTTGCCGGGTGGCTGGCTGCGCACCGGCGATGTAGGGCGTATGGACGAGGATGGCTTCGTCTGGATCGAGGACCGCAAGAAGGACATGATCCTCGTGTCCGGCTTCAACGTCTATCCCAACGAGATTGAAAACGTTGTCGTCGAGCTCGACGGTATTCTCGAAGCGGCAGCGATCGGCATCGCCGACGAGCGATCTGGGGAGGCCGTCAAGATTTTCGCCGTACGCAAGAATGAGTCCACGACCGAGCAGGACGTGATTGACTACTGCCGCAAGAACCTCACGGGCTACAAGCGGCCGAAAGTCGTCGAGTTCCGGAAAGAGCTGCCCAAGACGAACGTCGGCAAGATCCTGCGACGCGAGCTCCGCGACGAGTAAACACATCCCGAAATTCGATTGCTCACCGTTGTGCGGTCGAGTTGCTTAGCGGATCACGGGTGATGTCGTCTTGCTAAACCTCGCGCGACGTCCTGTCGCGCTCGGCTCGGGTCTCGCTCGTTTTGGCGTCCTGCGTCACTTCGCTCGACACGACGCAATACGACATCACCCGCACTCCGCATTCCAATGATCACCATCGGTGGTGAGTCGTGGAATGTCGGGCGTGGGGTATCGCGTTGGACGTCGTGCGCAGCGCAGCGAAGCATGGACGCCCGAGCAAGCGGAGCCCGATCCGAGCGAGGCAGGAAGCCGAGCGAGGTTAAGTCCAACGCGATACCCCGCGACCGGCTAACCAAGTTGACCTTCGATTGAAAGCAATCGAATTTCGGGACGGAATCAGTCGTGGTACTGCGGGCTCATCTCGTGCACCGCGTCAACGAGTACGCCAAGATTGTCAGGATCGATGTCCGGCGTAATGCCGTGCCCGAGGTTGAACACGTGGCCCGGACCGTTGCCGTAACTGGCCAGCGTCCTTGCAACGCCGTCGCGAATCACCTCGGGGCTTTCCCTCAGCGTCGCCGGGTCCAGGTTGCCCTGCAGGGCGACTCTGTCGCCCACGTATTCGCGTGCCTGCGCCAGGTCGGTCGTCCAGTCCACACCAAGGGCGTCGCAGCCCGTATCGGCCAGGTCCTTGAGTAGCGGTCCGGCACCCTTCGTAAACAGGATGACGGGGATCTTGCGGCCATCCTTCTCGCGCGTCAGTCCGTCGACGATTTTCTGCATGCTTGCAAGCGAGAAACGGCGAAAATCGTCAGGCTCCAGCGCAGCACCCCAGGTATCGAAAATCTGCACGGCCTGCGCACCGGCCTCGATTTGTGCGTTGAGGTATTCAGTGGTTGTCTCGGCGACCTTGTTCATGAGTTCGTCGAGCGCCTCGGGTGCTTCTTTGGCGAGTCCCTTGATTGTCGGGAACTCCCGGCTCGAACCGCCTTCGACCATGTAGGTCCCACAAGTAAACGGGCTACCGGCAAAACCGATGAGCGGCACCTTGCCGTCCAGCTCGCGCCGGATCGTTCGTACCGCATCGAATACGTAACCGAGTTCGTTTTCGACGTCGGGTACTTTCAGCTGACGAATTGCGTCCACCGTCTGGACAGGGTTCCTGAACTTCGGTCCCTCCCCGGTTACGAAATACAGATCGAGTCCCATCGCGTCTGGAACCGTCAGGATGTCGGAGAACAGGATCGCCGCATCAAGCGCATAGCGACGCAGCGGCTGCATCGTAACCTCGCAGGCCAGTTCGGGGTTGCGGCACAGGCTCATGAAATCGCCGGCCTGCGCGCGCGTCTCTCGATACTCGGGCAGGTAGCGCCCCGCCTGGCGCATGATCCACAGCGGTGTACGGGATACGGGCTCCCGCAGCAATGCGCGCAGCAACAAGTCGTTCTTGAGTTCGCTCATCAGGCTCCAACCTGTTCGGCTATTGACGCCTGCATGGCTTCGGCCGCAGCTCGAGGGCTCTCCGCGTCGCGAATGGGACGGCCAACAACGATATAGTCACAGCCGTTTTGAAAGGCGGTTTCGACCGTGACGACACGCTTCTGGTCACCGACCGGCTTGTTGTCGACAGGACGAATCCCCGGTGAAACAACCAGCAGCTTGTCATCCACATGTTCGCGCAGGGCAGGAACTTCGAGGCCGGAAGAGATGACGCCGTCGCAGCCCGATTCCAGGCACTGTTTCGCGCGTGACAGGACCAGGTCGCCAATATTGCAGTCGAAACCGAGATCGTCGAGGTCGCCGCGATCCAGGCTTGTCAGTACCGTAACACCCAATACCTTGAGGCTGTCACCCTTGTTCGCGGCCGCCGCCTCCATGATCGAGCGATTGCCGTGAACTGTCACGAACGTCGCACCGCGATCCTTGAGCGAACGAACAGCGGATCCGACGGTGGCCGGAATGTCGAAGAACTTGAGGTCGCAGAAGATCTTCTTGTCGCGGGCCAGCATCCAGTCGAGCAAGTCAAAGTATTCGCCACTCATCATGAGCTCGAGACCAATCTTGTAAAAGGTCACGGAATCGCCGAGCTCGTCAGCAAGTTCCCTTGCTCGATCACAGGTCGGGACGTCCATGGCGAAGATCAGCCGGTCTTTGGCTGGGATATCTTTGTGTTGCACTGTCGTTCCTCAATTCGCGGCGGGACGCCGCTCCTACGGGGTGCGAATTCTATCAGTCTGCGAGCCCTTCGTGGGCCGCGATCGCGTACCGATCCGTCATGCCCGCTATGTAATCGGCAATTACTCGCGCCCGGTGCGCACCCTCAAGGCTGGTCGCCTTGTCGGCGAACTCCCGCGGCATCAGGGACGGGTCGCCGGAGTAGGCTTCAAACAGCTCGTGCACGATGGCCTGCGCGCGCCGCGTCATCTCGAGTTTCTGCTCGTGACGGTACAAGTGGCTGTTCAGAAAGCGCTTCAGGGACACATGTTGTTCATAGATTTCCGGGGACATTTGAATCAGTGGCGCGCCCGCGTCGCGGACATCGTCAATCGACGTAACGCCCGATTTCTCGATCTGCCGCTGTGACTCCTCGATCAGGTCCGTTACGACAGTCCCGATCATGCGACGGATGATTTCATAGATTAGCCGTCGATCCTCGAGGTTCGGGTGGTGAGTCCGCACGTCCTGGTACTGTGTTTCGAACAACGGCTGTTCGCGCAGCTGTTCAAGGCTCAGCAGGCCGGCGCGGAAGCCGTCGTCGACATCGTGATTGTTGTAGGCGATCGCATCAGCCAGGTTGGCAATCTGCCCCTCGAGCCCGGGCTGTTTTCGGGCCAGGAAGCGCTCACCGACATCCCCGAGTTCGCGCGCGTTGCGGGTCGAACAGTGCTTGAGGATGCCTTCTCTTGTCTCGAACATCAGGTTGAGACCCGGAAAGTCTGCGTACTTCGCCTCGAGCTCATCGACGACGCGCAGCGACTGCAGGTTGTGTTCGAAGCCCCCATAGTCACGCATACAGGCATTAAGCGTGTCCTGCCCGGCGTGCCCGAATGGCGTGTGGCCGAGGTCATGGGCGAGGCAAATGGCTTCGGTCAGCGGCTCATTGAGGCCCAGGGCGATGGCCACCGAGCGTCCAACCTGCGATACCTCAAGCGAGTGCGTCAGCCGCGTACGATAGAGGTCCCCTTCATGGTTAACGAAGACCTGCGTCTTGTAGACGAGGCGTCGAAAGGCTGTCGAGTGAATAATTCGGTCGCGGTCGCGCTGGTATTCACCACGATACGTCGGGCGTGGTTCAGAGTAGCGCCGGCCTCGGCTTTGCGATTCGTTAGCGGCGTATGGCTTCATCGAACCGGCCCTGGTCGTAGTCCGCCGTTACGTGACTGTCTCCAATAGCGCCAAGCAGAACGAAACGCAGTTTCTTGTCCTGCACTTTCTTGTCGAGACCCATGGCGCCAATCCAGTCCTCTGCGGCGATCGGCGGCGGTTCAACAGGCAATCCGGCGCTTCCGATAAGATCGGCGAGGCGTGCGATATCGTCGTCGGGCAGGCCGCTGAGTTTCGCGGCCATCACCATCCCAGCCGCAACGGCCTCACCATGCAGCCACTCCCCATAGCCCTGGCAATGCTCTATTGCATGACCGAAGGTATGGCCAAAGTTAAGAACGGCCCTGCGGCCGGCCTCGCGTTCGTCGGCGGCAACGACTTCTGCCTTGATTTCACAGGAGCGCCGGATCGCATGCTCCAGCGCCTCCGGGTCGCGCCGTAGCAGAGCCCCCATGTTGGCTTCGAGCCAGCTGAAGAACTCGGCGTCGCAGATCGCCCCATGCTTGATCACTTCGGCCAGCCCGGCCTTGAGTTCGCGATCCGGAAGTGTCTCGAGTGTCGCGGTATCGATCAGCACAACCTGCGGCTGGTGAAACGCACCGATCAGGTTCTTACCCTTCTCGTGGTTGACGCCGGTCTTCCCGCCGACCGACGAGTCGACCTGGGCGAGTAGCGTAGTGGGAACCTGGATGAAGTCGACGCCGCGCAAGTAGCAGGCGGCCGCGAATCCGGCAATGTCGCCGACGACACCACCGCCCAGCGCAATAATCGTTGTATCGCGATTGGCGCCTGTCTCCACGAGACTATTGATGATCGTCTGCATCGTCGGCACGGTCTTGAACTCTTCGCCGTCCGGCAGATTCACGCTTGCGACATTGCGACCCGCAAGATTCGGCAGCAGTTTTTCGTAGTAGAGCGGCGCGACCGTTTCGTTGCTTACGATCATGCAGTCGGAGCCGCGAACGAATTCAGATAAATCGAAGCCACCGCCGAGCAAGTCCCTGCCGATGACTATCGGGTAGCTGCGGTCACCTAACTCTACGTGGAGCGTGTCGACCATCAGGAGATAGTATCAACAATTTCTTTGGCTACCGCATGAACTCTGCGGCCGTCTGTCTCTACAACGAGATCGGCGACTTCGCGATACAGTGGATCACGCTGCTTTAGCAGGTCCTCGAGAATGCCGCGCGGATCGCCGCTCTCGAGCAGCGGTCGCTGCCGGCCTTTCTCGGTACGAGCCACCTGCTGGTCGACCGTTGTGTAGAGGTACACCACAAATCCGCGCCCGCCGAGGTAGCTGCGATTCTCGGGGCTCATGACTGCACCACCACCGGTCGCGAGCACCACACCGTCCATTCTCGTCAGGTCGTCGATCGCCGCAGACTCCCGCTTACGAAAACCCTCTTCACCCTCTTTCTCGAAGATGAACGGGATATCAACGCCCGTGCGCGACTCCACCTCGTCGTCGCTATCGACGAACGTCAGGTGCAGTGTGCGCGCGAGCTGCCGGCCGACAGCCGACTTACCCGCCCCCATGGGGCCTACGAGAAATATGTTCTTTGGATGCTTCATAAACGAAAGCCAACCCGAGGGTTGGCTTTCCTGGTTCTATCGAGAATGGCCAGCTTAGTAAATACTGGAACCTTCCTCAAGAATACGCGGCGTAACAAAGATCAACAGCTCGGCCTTGTTATCTACCCGCTGCTTGCTCTTGAACGCGTATCCGATGACAGGGATGTCGCCGAGGATCGGTACTTTCTTGATCGTCTCGCGGCGCTCGGTCTCATAGATACCACCCAGTACAACCGTCTGGCCATCAGCAACGAGAACCTGCGTTTCTACTGCACGAGTATCGATACTGGGTACCGTTCCGCCCAGGCCACCCGTCGAAATGATCTCACCAACATTATCCTTGTGAACCCGGAGGTCCATGATGATGTTGTTGTCCGGCGTGATCTGCGGTGTAACCGTCAGGCTCAGTACCGCCTTCTTGAACTGAATCGTCGTGGCGCCAGAGGATGCTGACTGCTGGTACGGAATCTCAACGCCCTGTTCGATCCTGGCTTCCTTCTGGTTTGCCGTAATGACGCGTGGTGTCGATACGATCTCACCACGGCCTTCAGCTTCGAGCGCCGTCAGCTCGAGGTCGACCAGGTAATCGCTTCCGAGTACCGCCAGTGAGAAGCGGCCGGCCGCATCTGCGATCGGGACGTTAACGTTGTAGCGATCGTTCAGTGCCGGGAACTCGATTGACGGGTCCGGAGGCGTCTCCTGGAGGCTGTCCAGGAACGAGCCGATCATGTTGTCCGTACCGGAGCCCGTTCCGGACCACGTTGACAGGTTGTCGTTCGTAAGATTAAAACCGGTAACACCAAGACGTACACCAAGGTCGCGGCTAAAGTCATCGTTAACGACAACGATGCGCGACTCGATCAATACCTGCTTGATAGGAATATCAAGCGTACGAACCATACGGCGGATGTCCTGCAAACGTTCGGCAGTGTCCTGTACGAGCAATGTGTTGGTGCGATCGTCGACGGCAATGCTGCCACGCTCTGAAAGCATCGAGCCGGCATCCGTTCCCTTAATCAGGTCCTGGAGATCAGACGCTTTCGCGTAGTTGACCTGGAGGAACTCCGAGTACACGGGTTCCAGCTCAGCGATTGCCAGCTGTGACTCCAGATCGGCGGTCTCGCGTGCCGCAATTTCTTCGGCAGGCGCAACCATGATGACGTTGCCATTCTGGCGCATGTCGAGACCCTTCGTCGTCATGACGATATCGAGGGCCTGATCCCAGGGGACATTGCGCAGACGCAATGTGACGTTGCCCTGTACCGTGTCCGACACAACGATGTTCTTGCCGGAAGTCTCGGCCAGGAGCTGCAATACAGCGCGCGTCTCGATGTCCTGGAAGTTCAGCGTCAGGCGCTGACCCTCGTACTCCTTCGTCTCGGAGAACAGGCTCGATTCAGCCTGGCCTTCTTCGGGCGCAGGATTTATTTCGATCGTGAATTCATTGTCCGACTGGTACGCAAGCTGCTCATACTTGCCACTGGCCGAAATTACTATGCGCGTATCCATGTTCGTGCGCAGCGTATCGACGGTCGTTACCGGCGTTGCAAAGTCGTTCACGTCGAGGCGACGCATCAACTCAGCAGGCAGGCTCGTGTCCTTGAAGACAGCAACTACGCGACCACCTTCCTGGCGAATGTCAACAGGGGTGGACGGATCGGTCAGGTTGACCACGACACGGCCGCCACCATCGCGGGTGCGGCGGAAATCTACACTGGAAATGGCTCGGGCGCCTGGTGCTGCATAGGAACGGGAATCGGATGCCGGCGCGCTGGCGAACTGGGTGGTACCTGCGCTGTAGTCATCTCCGTCACCTAAAGTGACGATCACCGTATTTCCGCTGCGGCGGGTTTCGTACGCGACCATGGTGTCAAGATTCAGTACGACACGCGTACGGCCATTGGCCTCTGCGGTCAGCACCGTATCCAGTGGGCCCATGTTCACGTCACGACGACGTGACGTGAGGCCGAGTGCCGTATCCGGCAGGTCAAGTGCGATCCGAGCAGGATCCTCGATCGTGAAGTCCAACGGCTCCGGAGCCGTGCCACTCATGATGAGTTTCAACTCGATGCGATCGCCGGGCAGACTCTGCACCTGAATGTCCTGCAGCCTGTTGCCTTCCTGAGCGCTTGCGAAAGCACCCCAGAAGAGCAGCAATGCTGCCTGTGCCAATGCGGCAAACTTCGCTATGCGATGTCCAGCCGTCGGTTTAGTTTTGAGCATCATTCCCATTACTCCCAGTTCCACTCAGGTGTCAGTCCGAAAGACCAACCGCGGCGTCTCTTTCGACGTAACCGCCAATACCGTCAGAAATAATTTCTACCAGTGCGATTTCTGATTCAGAAATATCCGTAATTCGTCCGTCGTTTTGTCCCATGTAGTTGCCGGGAACGACGCGGTGAATCAGACCGTCTGCGGTTTGCACGAGGCCATACATCGTTTCACCGATGTAGAGCGTTCCAACCATGCCGAGCGTATCCAGCGGAAAGCTCTCGAGGAATTCCCGGCTTCGATCAGGATCGGGGCGCGTACCACCAACGCCGCCGCCGGACGCCTGCGGTGTATCCGGAACAAACGGTGAACGCAGTCCCTGTACATCCGCTACATACGTAAATGCTTCGTACGGCGTAACTTCAGGCAAATCAGCAATGCCATCACCCGGCCTGGCCTTCACTTCGTTGATGTACGTGTCCAGCTCGTCCATATCGCCGCCACAGGCCGTGAGACCTAAAGCAACAAGGACCAGGACCATTCCGCACTTGATGACGTGTTCTATGTTTCGGGAAGCGCGCATTACTCTGCCTCCTCATCAATGTAGCGGTAGGTTTTCGCTGTAACTTCCATGCTCAGGTTGTCGTAACTGTCTCTTCCTTCCGGCGTGATGTTGATGTCATGCAAGGTCACGATTCGGGGAAGTGCAGCAATGCCGCTCACGAAGTTTCCGATCTCGTGATAACTGCCGGTCAGGCGAATATTGATCGGCTTCTCAGCGTAGAAATCCCTGGGGATTTCGGGCTGCGGTACGAACAGCTTTTCCTGCAGACCAGCAGCAAGGCCGGTTTGCGAGATGTCGACGATCAGGCTCGGGATTTCTGTCTCACCTGGAAGCTGACGCAGCATCGTGCCGAACGACTCTTTAATCTCTTCCAGCTGATCTTCGTAGGCCTGGTAGTTCGCCGCCTTGTCTTGCTTATTCTCGAAGGTAAGCCGCAGATCTGTCTCTTCCGCGCGCTTGCGATCAAGTTGCGGTGCCTTGTCTTTGATAATGAAAAAGTAGATCCCAAGACCCGTAACAAGCATGAATACAATGACTATGACCGCGACGCGGAAGGGCAGCGGCCAACGGCCGACATCATTCGCGTCCAGACTCTGAAGTTCTTCAACGAGGTTCATTCCATATCCTCCGCATCAGAATTCGAGCGCATCTGCTTCAGGTAGACCACAAATTCGGACTGCCGCGATGAGCCGGATTGTGTGGTTTCAACCCTCTCGACTTCCGGATCGCCCATCCACTCCGATGAGTCAATCTGTCTCATCAGCGCAGATACACGCGTACTCGACTGCGCTATACCGCGAATCTCGACGCGACTGCCTGTCTGCTTCGCTCCGGTCAGGTAAACACCTTCGGGCAGCTGCCGGACAATCTCGTCAAACAGGTGCACGATCTCCGGACGGCTCTTCTGCAGTTCTTCAATAATTTCCATGCGCGCCAGGCGACGTTCCTTTTCGCGCTCAAGGCCGTCGATCTTGGCGATAGTCTTCTCGAGCTCGACGATCTCTTCTGTCAGGCGATCGTTGCGCCTCTGCTGGCCATCGATCATCTGCGAGAACGCGAGAAGCGTCAGCATGATAACGGCAACACCCGCGATAACAGAACCGCCCAACGCGACTCCGAAGTCTCGTTGGCGTTTCTTGCGTTCCGCCTCGCGCCATGGGAGTAGATTAATACTTGGCATCAGTCAAAACTCCTGAGTGCGAGGCCGCAGGCCGTGAGTAGCGCCGTTGCATCTTTATGCACACCTTGTGACTTGGCCTTGGAAGAGATTTTCATCTGCCCGAGCGGATCTCCGACCTCGGTCGGGATACCTACGCGGCTTGAGATGACGTCGGCAATTCCCGGAATGTTGGCGCAACCGCCACATACCAGGATCATGTCTGGCTGCTCGCGTCCACCGCCTGAGGCAAGGTAGAACTGCAGCGAACGGCTGACCTGTTGAGTCATGTCGTCGATGAACGGTTCCAGTACTTCCGGCTGGTAGTTCGACGGCAGGCCACCCTGCTTCTTCGCACGACCGGCGTCTTCCATCGACAGCCCGTATGTGCGCATGATTTCTTCGGTCAGCTGCTGGCCGCCGAAGTTGAAGTCGCGTGTGTAGACCACTTTGAGGTCCGCCAGAACACTGAAGGTCGTGCTGGATGCGCCGATGTCGACAACGGCTACCGCTTGACCCATGCCGCCGTCTGGAATCTGGTGACTCAGGAGGCGGCAGGCATTCTCAAGCGCGAATGCTTCGACGTCGACGATTTGCGTGGCCAGGCCCGCGGCATCAACCGCACCCTGGCGCTGTTCGACGTTCTCTGTACGAGATGCGACGAGCAACACGTCCATGAGCTCGGGATCCTTGTCATTCGGACCGATCACTTCGTAGTCGAAGCTCACCTCTTCCATCGGGAAGGGGATGTACTGGTCCGCCTGGATCTCGACCTGGCCCTCGAGGTCTCTCTCGGAAAGGCTCGAAGGCATCTGGATAACTTTGGTAATGGCCGCATCACCACTAATGGCGACGGCCACGTCGGTTGCCTTGGCTCCCGCACGCTTGACGGCGCGGCGAATTGCCTCACCGACAGCCTTGGCGTCGACGATGGCTTTTTCGCTCACCGAACTCGGGGGAGTAGGCTCTGCTGAATAGGACTCGACCCGATAGCGCTTCCCGCTCTGCGAGAGCTCTATCAGCTTCACCGACGACGTCGTGATATCGAGGCCCAGCAGTGGCTGTGATTTTTTGCCAAAAAGCACGTATTTTTCCTTCTAAGTCGGTAAGTTGCGAGTCAAA
>CAZKZE010000062.1:0-18865 GCA_964557165.1 uncultured Woeseiaceae bacterium | reverse complement strand
GAAAGGGCGGCAAGGCTAACATCGATACCCTTGTCTTTCAACTGCTTATGGCGCCTTGCGGCACGCTCTTCGGCACTCGCTGTCAGGAATATTTTTACCGATGCGGAAGGAAATACAAGCGAGCCCATATCGCGCCCGTCTGCGACCAGTCCCGGGGCCTGCTGGAAGGCCCTCTGACGCTCCAGTAACGCCTCGCGAACCTCGGGAATCACGGCCACGACCGAGGCCATCTCGCCCGTAGTCTCCTTGCGTACCTCCAGCGTGATGTCCTCGTCATCCAGCCAGATTCGCTCGGATCCGTCCGTAGCGCTGTCAAACCGGGCATTGAGCTCACGAGCTACCCGGGCCAAGGCCTCCACGTCAGCAAGATCCACGCCCTGCTTTGCGGCTGACAGGGCCGTCAATCGATACAACGCCCCGCTATCCAGCAGGTGATAACCCAGGGCCTGGGCAACTCGTCGCGCGATGGTCCCCTTGCCGCTTCCGACCGGTCCATCAATGGCGACTACCGGCACACTCATATCAGACACCTTCGACTCGAATATCCACGCCAATTGACGTCATGCATGCGGCAAAACCCGGGAATGACGTGTCGACGGCGGCCACATCCTCAACAATGACGTCATCATCGGCGATTGTGCCCGCCAGGGCCAGCGACATGGCGATCCGATGATCGCCATAGCTCTCGACCGTCCCGCCGCCAAATCGACCGCCGTGCACCACGGCGCCATCCGGTGACTCATCGACTTCGATACCAAGGCGGCGCATGCCATCGGCCATCGCCGCGATACGATCACTTTCCTTGACCCGCAATTCGCCGATCCCGGAGAAAACCGTTTTGCCGCTGGCCGCGGCTGCCGCCACGAACAGCACAGGGAACTCATCGATTGCCAGCGATACCAGCGCCGGATCGACGTCGCCGCCCTGAAGCTGCGAAGAACGCACGCGAATATCGGCAATCGGCTCCTCGCCCAGCATTTGGGGGTTTTCGAGAATAATGTCGGCGCCCATCGCTTGCAGGATATCAATGACGCCGGTGCGTGTTGGATTGACACCTACATTGGTAATCAGAACATCGGCATTGTCCGACAAAACAACGGCCAACAGGATAAATGCCGCCGAGGAAAGATCCGCAGGGACTTCGACCTGGCAGCCCTGCAGCGCCTGTCCGCCGGCTATCGATATGCTGCCCTGATCACGGCCGACAGCCACACCCATCGATCCGAGCATGCGTTCGGTGTGATCGCGCGTAACGGCCGGTTCCTTCACACGGGTGGTCCCGGCCGCGTAGAGGCCTGCAAGCAGGATCGACGACTTGACCTGGGCACTGGCTATCGGCATCTCGTAGTCAATTCCCTGCAGGCGCAGTCCGCCAGCGATCTGCAACGGCGGCGTGCCGTCGCAATCACTTTCTATTGCCGCGCCCATCATGGTCAGCGGCTTGATAATCCTGCCCATTGGCCGGCTCGTCAGTGATTCGTCGCCGGTAAGCGTGCTTGGGAAGTCCTGTCCGACCAGAAGCCCGGCCATCAAGCGCATGGCGGTGCCCGAGTTCCCCAGGTCGAGTTCCCCCGCCGCCTCGCGCAGCCCATGCAGACCGACGCCGTCGATCGTCATGTTCGTCGGGGTTGGCTGATCGACCTGCACACCGAGCGCTCGCATTGCAGCCAGTGTAGCGAGGCAATCTTCTCCGGCCAGGAAGCCCGTGACCTCGGTTCGACCCTCCGCAATACTGCCGAGCATCAGAGACCGATGGGAGACCGATTTGTCGCCGGGCACTGTGACGCGTGCATCGTGAAGTTGCGATGGGGTGACAATGAACTGCATAGGGCTGCGGACTAGCCTATGGCCTTCGGATAGGCGCCAAGCACCTTGAACAGCGAAGCGGTCTTTTCAAGTTTTGCCAAGGCCCTGGAAACGGCGTCGTCTTGCGCGTGCCCTTCTACATCGATGAAGAACACGTAGTCCCACTTGCGGCGCCGTGAAGGTCGGGACTCGATGCGCGTCATGCTGACGCCATGTTCTGCCAGCGGCTGTAACAAGCTGTGCAGCACGCCCGCTCCGCCGGCGGTATCGCTGGTCGAGATCAGCAGTGTGGTTCTGTCCTCGCCGCTCGGTGCCAGCAACTCGCGACCTACAACGAGGAAACGGGTCGCATTATCGGGTCGATCCTCGATGTTGTTAACAAGAATCTCGAGTTCGTAGACATCAGCGGCGACCTCCGGTCCTATCGCGGCTGTCCCGTCTTCATCACGGGCGCGACGTGCGCCGGCCGCGTTGCTGGACATTCCGATGAGTTCAACGTGCGGGAGATTTTCACGAATCCAGCCGCGACATTGTGCAAGCGACTGCTCATGTGCACAGATCCGCTCTATCTTGTCGAGGCCCCTGACCTTCGCCATCAGGTGCTGCTCAATCCTGAGTTCGATCTCGCCCGCAATCTTCAGCGGTGACGTCAGGAACATGTCCAGCGTGTTGTTGACTGAGCCTTCGGTCGAATTCTCGATGGGTACGACACCGAAATCAGCCGCACCGCACTCCACTTCCTGGAATACTTCGTCGATTGTGTGAAACGGGAGCGCTCGAACAGAGTGTCCGAAATGCTTGTAGACGGCGGTTTGCGTAAAGGTGCCTTCGGGGCCCAGAAAGCCGATCTTCAGCGGCTCCTGCTGGGCGAGGCAGGCTGACATGATCTCGCGGAAGAGGCGCACCATCTCATCGTCGCGCATTGGCCCTTCGTTGCGGTCCAGAACCTTGCGAAGTACCTCGGCCTCGCGTTCGGGCCGGTAGTAGTCGACTGCTGACTTGAGCTTACCCTTG
Organism: uncultured Woeseiaceae bacterium; assembly: GCA_964557165.1. GTDB lineage: Bacteria > Pseudomonadota > Gammaproteobacteria > Steroidobacterales > Woeseiaceae > UBA1847. The sequence continues at coordinate 16,045 of CAZKZE010000062.1, read as the reverse complement.
GCCACGCCGACCAACTGGGCAATCTTGGCCCGATCATTGATCAGCGCCTGGAGACGCTCGTCGATCGCGTTGATGCGCTCACGAATCTCAGCCAGGTCCAGATTGTCGGAATTCTCGTCGGCCATACCAAACTGTTCGAAAACCTTAAAGGATTCCTCAGGTTACAGGCTTGCCGAGATTTCGCAACGTCAGGACGCCTTCAATCGACCTGAGTTCCTTGAGCAGCGCGTCGGACGGCTCGCCGTTGACATCGACAATCGTATAAGCGAAATCGCCAACAGACTTGTTCAGCAGGTCTTCGATATTCAGTCCCGCATCGGCGAGGCATGTCGAGATTTGCCCGACCATGTTCGGTACGTTGGCGTTGGCGACCGTAATCCGCCAGGCATCGAGCCGCGACAAGCGAGCTTGCGGAAAATTGACCGAGAACCGGATATTGCCATTCTCAAGATAGTCCTTGACGTTCTCCGCCACCATGATTGCGCAGTTCTCTTCGGCTTCGCCGGTTGACGCGCCCAAGTGAGGCAGTGCCGTAACCTGGGGATGGGCAATCAGTGCAGGCGTCGGAAAGTCCGTAACGTAGGCATGCAATCGACCACTATCGAGAGCTGCGATCGCGGCGTCGTCGTCTACCACCCCGCCACGCGCGAAGTTGATCAACACGCCGCCCTTGTTCATCAGTGCTATGCGGTCTGCGGTGACCAGGTTGCGTGTCGCGTCGATGAGCGGAACGTGACAGGTGACGAAGTCCGCATGCTGGAACAGTTGGTCGAGCGTCTCCTCCTGTTCCACACCCGAGGACAACTGCCAGGCATTCGTGACCGTGATCGCCGGGTCATAGCCGACCACTTTCATGCCGAGATCGAGCGCCGCATTCGCGACCTCCACACCGATCGCGCCCAAGCCGATTACGCCCAGCGTCTTGCCGGGCAGCTCGACGCCGACAAACTGCTTCTTGCCGGTTTCAACCGCCTTCTTGAGCGCGTCGCCGGTCTCTTCAAGCGTCTTCACATACTCAGCCGCGTTGGCCAGGTTGCGTGCGCCCATCAACATGCCACCGATCACCAGTTCCTTGACTGCATTGGCATTTGCACCCGGTGCGTTGAATACAGGTACGCCTCGCGCAGCCATGGCATCGCAGGGGATGTTGTTGGTGCCGGCGCCAGCGCGCCCGATCGCGGCCACCGTGTCCGGAATATCCATGTCGTGCATATTGTGCGAGCGCAACAGGATTGCATCGGGATGAGCGATCTCTGACGCGACTTCGTAGCGTTCGCGGGTGAAGCGCCGTAGTCCTTCGACTGCAATATTGTTGAGAGTCAGTATCTTGAACATGATTATCCGTTGACCTTTTCGAATTCAGCCATGAAGGCGATCAGTGCATCGACTGCCTCTTCACTGACAGCGTTATAGATGGAAGCCCGCATTCCGCCGACCGAACGATGGCCCTTGAGGTTCGCCAGACCAGCGGCGGCTGACTCCTCGAGGAACTTGCCGTCAAGTGCAGCATCCGCAAGGATGAACGGCACGTTCATCCGTGAGCGGCAATCGACCGCAACAGGGTTCGAGTAGAAATCTGACCCGTCAATCGCGGCGTAAAGTTTGTCGGACTTGCGCTGATTTACCTCGGCGATTGCTTCCACGCCGCCCTGGCGTTTCAACCACTGGAACACGAGATCCGCGACGTACCATGCGAACGTTGGTGGCGTATTGGTCATTGAGTCCGAATCGGCATATGACTTCCACGTCATCAGATGCGCTATGTCTGTCCGCGCTCGATCGAGCAAATCGTTGCGCACGATCACGAGCGTAATTCCGGCGGGACCGATATTCTTTTGCGCGCCGGCATAAATGACGCCGAAGCGGCTCACATCGACAATGCGAGATAGGATGTTGCTCGACATGTCTGCCACCAATGGAATATCACCACCCGGGATGAAGTTGAATTCGACGCCCGCGATGGTCTCGTTTGGTGTGTAGTGCAGGTAGGCCGCGTTGTCGGAACGCTGCCACGACGATTCCTCGGGTATGTAGGTGAACTTCCTGTCGGACGCATCACCCGCAACATTGACGTTGCAGAATTTCTGCGCCTCTCCGGCCGCCTTTTTGCCCCAGCTTCCCGTCACAATGTAGTCGGCTGTGTCACCGGGGGCACTGAGATTTAGCGGGGCCATGGCCATTTGCATCGTCGCACCGCCCTGCGGAAACAGGACGCTGTAGTCGCCCGGGACCTGTAGCAGTTCACGCAGCGTTGCCTCGGCTCTTGCCGCCAATTCGACGAAGTCTTTGCCGCGATGACTGACTTCCATGACAGACATGCCTGACCCGAGCCAGTCTGGCAGGTCGCTACGAATGGTTTCGAGAACTTCCAGAGGGAGTGCGGCCGGGCCGGCACTGAAGTTGTAAACGCGTGACATGACGCTGAGTTTCCTGGGTGAGAGCCTGTAATGGCTATGTAGCTTGGGCGCGTATTGTTACGGTAAGTCGATCAAATTGCATTACTTACAATCGCAATTATTCTTCGTCATCCTCGATCGATTCAATACGTGCTAACCCAACCAGCCGTTGGCCGCTTCCGACGCGAATCAGGCGCACACCCTGCGTGTTACGTCCCATGATCGAGATGTCGCCAACGCCCGTGCGCACCAGCGTGCCATTCGAACTGATCAGCATGATCTCGTCCTCTTCGGCGACCTGTATGGCTCCAACGGTGTCGCCGTTGCGATCGGTCGTCTGGATCGCGATCACTCCCTGTCCGCCACGGCCCTGTACCGGGAAGTCGTCGACCGGAGTGCGCTTTCCATACCCATTCCCGGTTGCCGTCAGGATCAGTCCGTCGCGGATGATCGTCAAAGCAATGACCTCATGCCCGCCCGGCAGCTTGATGCCCCGCACACCGGCGGCCCCGCGGCCCATTGGTCGTACGTCGGCCTCCTTGAAACGAATCGCCTTACCATGACTGGCTACAAGAAGGATTTCTGCGTCGCCGTCGGTGATCGCGACATTGACGAGCTTGTCGTCGTTGCGCAGGTCGATGGCAATGATGCCGCTGCTGCGCGGACGCGAGAACTGGCTTAACGGCGTCTTCTTGACCGTTCCGCCCGAGGTCGCCATGAACACATAATGGCCCTCGCCGTACTCCTTGATCGGCAGCACGGCGTTGATTCGTTCGCCAGCTTCTAGCGGCAGGAGATTGACGATTGGCTTGCCACGCGATCCCCGGCTGGCCTGCGGTACCTGGTAGACCTTGAGCCAATACATCTTGCCGCGACTTGAGAAGCACAGAATCGTGTCGTGGGTATTGGCCACAAACAGGTTGTCGATGAAATCCTCATCCTTCACCTTGGTGGCCGAGCGTCCACGCCCGCCACGCTTCTGGGCCTGGTACACGTCGATAGACTGCGCCTTTGCGTAGCCGCCGTGAGACAGGGTGACAACAACCTCTTCCTGGGGTATCAAATCCTCCACGCTGAGATCGGAATGATCCTGGACAATCTCAGTGCGGCGCTCGTCACCAAACGCATCACGGACGTGCTCGAGCTCATTGCGAATGACCTCGAGCAATAGATCGGGGTCCGCCAAGATATCCGAATATTCTTTAATTTTACCCAGTATCTCTTTGTATTCTTTGATGATCTTGTCTTGCTCAAGCCCGGTCAGGCGGTGCAGACGAAGATCCAGGATCGCCTGAGCCTGAACGGCCGACAGGCGATACTGGCCATCCATGAGGCCACTTCCATCCGCGAGACCATCCGGCCGCGTATCGGTATCTCCGGCCCGCTCCAGCATGCCGGTCACCTCTCCTGGTGCCCAATCCCGGTCCATGAGGCCGGCTTTCGCTTCTGCGGGCGATGCCGAGGCCTTGATTAGCGCAATGACCTCATCGATGTTTGCGAGCGCTACCGTCTGACCTTCGAGGACGTGAGCCCTGTCCCGGGCTTTGCGCAGGTCGAATATCGTGCGGCGCGTCACTACTTCGCGCCGGTGCGACAGGAAGGCCTCGAGAACCTGCTTGAGATTGAGCAGCTTTGGCTGACCTTCGTGCAGGGCGACCATGTTGATACCGAATACGCTCTGCATCGATGTCTGTTTGTAAAGGTTGTTCAGTACGACATCGCTCACCTCGCCCTGCTTCAGCTCGATCACGATACGCATGCCATCCTTGTCCGACTCGTCACGCAGCTCGCTGATGCCCTCAATGCGTTTGTCGCGAACGAGATCGGCAATCTTCTCGATCAGGCGGGCCTTGTTGACCTGGTACGGTAGCTCCGTGACGATAATGGCTTCTTTGCCGCGCTTGTTGATCGTCTCAACGTTGGTTCGAGCACGAATGTAGACGCGGCCACGGCCAGTCCGGTAAGCGGAATAGATACCCTGGGCGCCATTAATGATTCCCGCCGTCGGAAAATCGGGGCCCGGGATATGCTCCATGAGCCCTGGGACATCGATAGACGGGTCTTCAATCACCGCCAGGCAGGCGCTAATGACCTCGTTGAGATTGTGCGGCGGAATGTTTGTCGCCATGCCCACTGCGATGCCTGAGGAACCATTGACGAGCAGGTTCGGGATCCGCGTTGGCATCACGGACGGCTCGCTTTCGGAGCCGTCGTAGTTTTCTACGAAATCGACCGTTTCCTTGTCGATATCGGCCAGCAGTTCGTGCGCCACCTTGGCCATGCGCACTTCGGTGTAACGCATGGCGGCGGGCGAATCGCCGTCCACGGAGCCGAAGTTCCCCTGGCCATCGACCAGCATGTAGCGCAGCGAAAACGGCTGTGCCATGCGTACGATGGTGTCGTAGACGGCGGAATCACCGTGCGGATGGTATTTACCGATTACGTCACCAACAACACGGGCCGATTTCTTGTACGGCTTGTTGAAGTCGTTGCCCAGCTCCCGCATGGCGTGCAGCACGCGTCGGTGGACCGGTTTCAGGCCATCCCGGACATCGGGCAAGGCACGTCCGACAATTACGCTCATCGCGTAGTCGAGATAGGACTGCTGCATCTCCTCTTCGAGGCTGACGGACAGCAATTCCTGGGCTACTTCAGACATATTTCTCTGCTTGTTGGGCTCAATATCGGAGTGCGGCCCCGCCCCGTAAGAGACGGAATCCAAAGGTCAAATTGATCCGGATTTCGAGCGAATTAACTGGACCCGAATAATACCACAGACGACCCTGAAAACGCAGTTTTTCAGTCGCACAAAAATGGCTGAAACGCAGAGCTGGCGCTGTCCGGTGCGACGCGTATACTGCGGCAACCATGCAGCACTGTGACACTCTGATCGTCCCCCGCTGGTGCGTCCCTGTGGCGCACACCGGCGAGGTTCTCGAGGACCATGCCGTGGCCATCTCGGATGGGCGCGTCGAGGCCGTGCTCCCTGTCGCAGAGGCGCAGGCCAGTTTCCAGCCCAGTGTGCTGGTGGAGCGGCCGGAGCAGGTCCTGATTCCAGGCCTCATCAATACCCATACGCATGCCGCGATGACGCTTTTTCGAGGCCTCACAGACGATATGCCGCTCGAGGCGTGGCTGCATGAAGGTATCTGGCCCGCAGAACGACGCTGGGTCAGCGCCGAAATGGTGCGAGACGGCACAGAACTCGCTATCGCCGAGATGCTGCGTGGCGGCATCACCTGTTTCAGTGACCAGTACTTCTACCCGGAGATCGTCGCTGAGGCCGCTGTGGACATGCACATGCGAGCGGCTGTCGCCACGCCGGTGGTCGATTTCGCGACGGGCTGGGCCCATGACGTGGACGAATACCTGCAAAAAGGCACTGATCTCGTTCACGACCCGTATTCTGATCACCCGCTGATCACCACGGCATTTGCGCCACATTCCACATTTGCGCTGTCCGATGCATCGTTTACATCGTTGCGAGTACTGGCCGACCAGCTCGACGTGCGTGTGCAGATTCACTTGCACGAGACGGCCGCTGAGATTGAAATCTCGCTGAGAAAAACCGGGAAGCGACCGTTCGAGCGCCTGATCGATGCCGGCCTGGTCAATCGTTCGCTGCTGGCCGTCCACGCAGTGCATATGGTCGATGAGGAAATTGCCCGATTCGCCGACGCTGGCGTCAGTATTGCCCACTGCCCAAATTCCAACCTCAAGCTCGCCAGCGGCATTGCCAACGTCACGAAGTACCGCGAGGCTGGCCTGAACGTGGCCCTCGGCACAGATGGCGCGGCCAGTAATAACATGCTCGACATGTTCTCCGAGATGCGAACGGCCGCCCTGCTCGCGAAAGCCACAGCCAACGATGCGTCCGCCATTACCGCCTCCGAGGCGCTTCATATGGCGACCCTCGGTGGTGCCCGAGCGCTTGGTCTGGAACAATCGACCGGATCAATCGAAGCAGGCAAGCTGGCCGATCTTGCCTGTGTCGATCTCAGCGGCCTTAACAGCCAGCCCGTCTACGACGTTGTGTCACAACTCGTCTACGCGGTGCGGGCTGACCAGGTCGCTGATGTCTGGGTCGGCGGCCGACACCAGCTGGACAAAGGGCAATTTGCCCACATAGATACGGATGGTTTGCTCGCGCGCTGCAATGAATGGCGAGAGCGAATCGCCGAGACCGGTGAAATCCAATAGGTAGTTCGACAATGACGACCGCAAGAGAAAACGTAGATCCTGCAGAGCTGGCCAAGTTCGACTCCTTTGCGTCGCGCTGGTGGGACACCGAGGGCGACTTCCGCCCGTTGCATGAGATCAATCCGCTGCGGCTCGACTGGATTCGGCAGCAGGTCAAGCTGGCAGGCAGCAAGGTCGTGGATATCGGTTGCGGCGGCGGCATCCTGACCGAGTCGATGTCGGCGGCGAATGCAACAGTCACCGGCATCGATATGGCTGAGGGTCCGCTCGCCGTCGCGAAGCTCCACCAGCATGAATCCGGCGCGGACGTTGATTACCGTCAGTGTACCGCCGAGGAACTGGCCGCCGCCGAACCGGGGCAGTACGACGTCGTTACCTGCCTTGAGATGCTGGAGCATGTTCCGGATCCGTCGCAGGTCATCCGCTCGTGTGCCGAACTCGTCAAACCCGGCGGTCACGTGTTTTTCTCCACTATCAACCGCAACCCGAAGGCGTTCATGTTTGCGATCGTTGGCGCCGAATATATTCTCAAGCTCTTGCCAACCGGCACGCACGAGTACGACAAGTTCATCCGTCCATCCGAACTCGAGGCGTGGGCGCGCGCTGCCGGCCTTGAGCTTCAGGCCGCGACAGGCCTGCACTACAACCCGCTCACCAAGGTGTATTCGCTCGGCCCAAATGTCGACGTTAACTACCTCATGTCCTTCCAGCGACCCGTGGGTGAGTAGCCTCACGCAAATGCAGGATGGCTACTTCGAAGCCGTACTGTTTGATCTCGACGGGACGCTCGTCGACACAGCGCCGGACATGGTGGCAGTTTTGCAGGAGATGCAGAAGGCCAATGACCTCGATCCCGTCGACTACGAACACGGTCGCGCCCAGGTTTCAAACGGCGCGATCGGCCTGCTCTCCATTGGGTTCCCGGATATCGAAGTCAGCTTTGGCGATGAGCTGCATCTCGACTATCTTGAGCGTTACGCAGATGCCGTGTGCAAGCAGTCGCGGGTTTTTGCTGGGCTGGATGCCCTGCTCGATCAGCTCGACGATGCCGACCGCCAATGGGGAATCGTGACCAACAAGCCCGAGCATCTGACGCATCCACTGCTCGACGCACTTGGGCTGGCTTCCCGCAGCGCCTGCGTGGTCAGCGGCGATTCCCTGCCAGTTCGCAAGCCGGATCCGGCACCGCTGCTTTATGCCTGCGACATGGCCGGTGTTGAGCCCCATCGAGCCATCTACGTCGGCGACGCATGGCGTGATATCGAAGCAGGTCTGCGAGCGGGCATGGCAACAGTCGCAGCCGGCTACGGCTATATCACGGAAGATGACGATCCACGCGAGTGGGGAGCCGATATCATTGCCCCGGATATCGAGGAACTTGTCCAAATCATCGTCAAAGCGGTTAATCTTGGGTCCCTATGATCTCGTTCTCACTTGATCCGGTTTACCTAAATGTCGGCGCCCCGGCACTCGGCATCGGGCTGCTCCTCGGTCTTCTGATCATGTGGCTTATAGGCCGGCGCCGGGAAAAGCGTTTGCAGGACGAGCTGGACCAGGCGGAAACCAATCTCAAGAGCCAGGAAGCCCTGCAGCAAGAGAGAGAGGCTGCGTTCGAGCTTGCTAATGCGAAGCTGACCCAGGCATTCACCGACATCGCTAATCGCTCGTTGCGGACTAACAGCGACACGTTCCTGAAGCTTGCCGAACAAAATCTCGGTACCCACCAGGAAAAGGCGAAACGTGAGCTCAGCGAGCGCGAGAAGGCTGTTGAGGAGCTTGTGAAACCGATTCGGGACTCGCTGGACGCGTCGCAAAAACAAATCGCCGAACTTGAGAAGTCTCGCAGCGAGGCCTACGGCAGCATTCGCAACCAGCTCGAAGCAATGCAGCTCAGCCAGAAATCACTGACCCAGGAAACGCAGAATCTCGTCAAGGCCCTGCGGCGCCCCGAAGTCCGCGGGCAATGGGGAGAGATCACGCTGCGCCGCCTGGTTGAACTGGCAGGCATGGTGGAGCATTGCGATTTTGTCGAGCAGGTGCACACGTCGGGCAGCGACCAGGTGATTCGACCCGACATGATCGTGAACATGCCTGACAAACGGCAACTCGTGGTCGACGTCAAGACACCTCTCGATGCCTACCTGTCGGCGGTAGAAGCCGAAGACGATGCACAGCGAAAGCTCGGCCTGGAGCGGCACGCAAAGAACGTGCGCGCACACATAAGGTTGCTTTCATCCAAGGCCTACTGGAAACAGTTCGATGAAAGTCCGGAGTTCGTCATCCTGTTTATCCCGGGCGATCAGTTCCTGAGCGCAGCGCTGGCCGAAGAACCGGACCTTATCGAGTACGCGTTGTCCGAGCAGATCATCCTGGCCACACCGACCAGCTTCGTTGCTCTCCTGAAGGCCGTCGCGTACGGCTGGCGACAACTTGCACTTGCGGATAATGCCAAGGAAATTCGCATTCTCGCGGAAGATCTTTATGGCAGGCTCGGGACCTTCGTGACGCACATGAACCGGGTCGGCCGGCAACTGGCGAGCAGCGTAGAAAACTACAACAAGGCGGTCGGCTCGCTGGAACGGAGTGTGCTGCCGGGCGCACGCAAGTTCACCGAACTCGGTGTACACGGCAGCAAGGATCTCGAGAAACTGGAGTCGCTCGAGCCTGTGCCGCGAACCATGATTGAAGGGAATGACAATTGAGTACTGGTCCGCGGTCTTATGACTATCCGGGCGACATCCTGCGGGACCGGATCATCCTGATAACCGGGTCCAGTGACGGCATCGGCAAAGCGCTTGCCCTGCACGCGGCGAAGCTTGGCGCGCAGGTCATCCTGCACGGCCGCAGTGTCGCCAAGCTCGAGAAGATCTACGATGAGATCGAGGCAATCGACGGTGCCCCGCGCCCTTCGATTGCGGTGATGGACCTGGAGTCGGCGAATGCAGAGTCCTACACGACCCTCGCCCAGAGCATTGAATCCGAGTTCGGGCGACTCGATGGTCTCGTACTCAATGCCAGCATTCTGGGCGAGCGCTATTCGATCGAGCAGTATGACGCCGTCCTGTGGCAGAAAGTCATGCACGTGAACGTCACGTCGGTATTCGCGATGACCCAGGTGTTCCTGCCCCTGCTGCAACAATCCGAAGACCCATCCGTGATATACACCAGTAGCGCAGTTGGCCGCACAGGCAAGGCATTCTGGGGTGCTTACGCTGCGTCCAAGTTCGCCACCGAGGGACTGTCGCAGACGCTCGCAGACGAGCATCGCCACGGCAAGCTTCGTTCAAACTGCATCAACCCGGGCGCCACTCGGACCAATATGCGACTGGCCGCCTATCCCGCCGAAGACAGGGATGCACTGAAGCGACCGGAGGATATCCTGGCGCCCTATGTCTACCTGTTGGGCCCGGACAGCAAAGGCGTTACCGGCGAGAGTTTCGACGCCCAGTAGGCTTTCTGGGGGCCTTCTTTCGCCGCGGCCTGGGGCTGTCAGGCGGCCGCATCCCGGCAGCGATATAGAGGGAGCGCACCTGTGCTGGCGTGAGCGCCTCGTACTTACCCTTACGCAGTTTGCGGGGCAACTGGATCGACCCGTAGGCCGTTCGTATCAGCCGACTGACTTCGTAACCCACAGCCTCCCACAGGCGCCGTACTTCCCGATTGCGGCCTTCCTTGAGCGAGACGTTGAACCAGCGATTGGCGCCTTCGCCGCCGCCAAACTCGACCGTATCGAAATGCGCGGGACCGTCATCGAGTGTCACACCCTTCATCAAAGCGTCGAGTTCAGCCTTGCCGGGATCACCGTGCACGCGAACCGCATATTTGCGTACGATTTCTGCCGAAGGGTGCATTAACCCATTGGCCAATGCGCCATCTGTTGTAAACAAGAGCAACCCGGTTGTCGCCAGATCGAGGCGCCCGACAGAGACCCAGCGCGCCCCTTTCAATTTCGGCAGTGAATCAAAGACAAGCTTGCGACCGTCCGAATCGTCTCGTGACGTAATCTCGTCGCCGGGCTTGTTGTAGATAATATGCCGGTGCGGCTGCGCGACTTTCTTGACCGCCAGCGGGCGTCCATCGAGCGTGATTTTCTCGGTGCCGTCGATATGATCGCCGAGTTGAGCGGGTCGACCATCGATAGTGAGACGACCTTCCCTTATCCAGGACTCGACTTTTCGGCGGGATCCGTGCCCCGCAGCGGCAAGAAACTTTTGGATACGCTCAGACAATCGGGTCGGGCCACTTGTTGACCACAAGCTCCTCTTCGCTTTCCTCGGTGAGTTGCTCTTCGGCTGCGGACTCTGCGGCTGACTCTTCGGCGTCGTCGTTTTGGGGATACAGCACCGGAAGGTCCTGTGCGGCAGCATCGGCGATCGCATCTGCGCCGTTCTCGGAGGGATCCTCCACGTCCGGGAGATTCAGCTGTACCCGCAGGCTCTCCCAATCGGACAGGTCGGCAAGTGGTGGAAGATCATCAAGTTTCTTCAGACCAAAGTAGTCGAGGAAACCTTTGGTCGTACCGAACATTGCCGGGCGGCCCGGGACATCCCGATGTCCGACAACACGCACCCAATCACGCTCGAGAAGCTGGCGGACGATATTTGAGCTAACGGACACGCCGCGAATATCCTCAATATCGCCGCGAGTAATTGGTTGCCGATAGGCGATCAACGCGAGGGTTTCAAACAAGGCCCTGGAATATCTTGGCGGTCGTTCTTCCCAGAGTTTCTGCAGACGATCGGCCATCGCGGCCTTAACCTGCATGCGAAATCCAGAAGCAACCTCGGATATCACAATGCCGCGGTCCTCGTATTCGATGTTCAGGGTTTCGATGGCCTTGCGAATCTCAGCCTTCTCGGGCGCCATGCGCTGGTCGAACAGACCCTTGAGCTGATCGATATTCAGTGGGCGCCCTGCAGCGAGCAAGGCAGCCTCGATAAAGTGCTTAATCTCTGTTGCTTCCATGAAACGTGTGTCTCGTGCCTATTCTTCGGGCGCAGGCTCGTCAGCCTCGCCTTCATCTGATACCAGGTGTACTGCGGATGCCGCGCGTACATGCAATGGCGCGTAGTCGTCGGACTGCACAACTTCGATCACAGACTCGCGCAGCAATTCGAGAATGGCGATGAATGTCACGGCGACACCCATGCGTCCTTCTTCAGGATCAAACAGGTCGCCAAATCCCGTGAAGTTGCTCGCCTTTATGCGGGACAGGATCTCCGTCATACGCTGGCGGACAGAAAGCGGTTCCCGTTGCATGTGGAGATTCGAGAACATCTCGGCACGTTTCAATACGTCGTGGAATGCGAGCAACAGCTCCTTCAGCGTTACGTCGGGCAACTTGGTCACGACCTTGCGCTCTGGGGCATCGGCGCTGGCCACAAACACATCGCGCTCCAGGCGCGGCAATTCCGACATATCCTCGGCGGCCTTCTTGTAGCGCTCGTATTCCTGCAAACGGCGCACGAGTTCTGCCCGAGGATCATCTTCTTCCTCATCGTGTGACTCGGGTCGCGGCAGCAGCATCCGGGACTTGATCTCGGCAAGCATGGCCGCCATCAGCAGGTACTCACCGGCCAGCTCGAGCTGTAGTTCCTTCATGACTTCGATGTACTGGACGTATTGCTTGGTGATCTCGGCAATCGGAATATCGAGGACGTCGATGTTCTGCCGACGTATCAGGTAGAGAAGCAGGTCGAGTGGCCCCTCAAACGCCTCGAGGAACACCTGTAACGCGTAAGGCGGAATGTACAGGTCTTGAGGCAGCGCCGTTACAGGCTCGCCATCGACGACCGCGAACGGCATTTCAGCCTGGGCAGGTGATTGCTTTTCGTCCTGGGGCGGCTTGGGCGCATCTTCAGGATTCAGGACTGTAAGTTCGGGCTTCATACGGGTTCCAGCTGCGATCACGATATTCTATCGCATCTATCGAGAATCAGGTGAACTGACTGACGTCGCCTCGCCCAACGCGCAGAATATCGAGGTGCCCGCCCGAGAGGTCCAGTATCGTTGTAGGCTCGATGCCGGTTGCTCCCGCGTCAACAATGACCTCAACCTGGTTCCCAATTCGCTCCTCGATCTCGACCGGGTCGGTCAGCGGCATATTGTCACCGGGCAAGGAAAGCGTCGAACTCATGATCGGTTCACCGAGTTCTTCGAGCATCGCCGTGACCAGGGAATGATCCGGGACCCGAATGCCGATCGTGCGCCGCTTCGGATTTTGCAGCATTTTGGGCAGCTCACGCGTCGCCGGCAAAATGAACGTGTAGGGCCCGGGCGTGAGCGACTTGATGAGGCGATAAGCCCAGTTGTCCACCCGCGCGTAGACACTGATCGAGGACAGATCGCCACACACGAGCGTGAAATTGTGCTTCTTGTCCGTCCTGCGAATCCTGTGGATTCGGTTGATGGCTTTCTTGTCGCCGATGCGACATCCGAACGCGTAGCTGGAATCCGTCGGGTACGCGATCAGGGCGCCGTCGCGAATTTGCTCGACGATCTTCCCGACTCGATGAGGTTGCGGGTCTTCAGGATGAATTTTGATCAGTTTGGCCACGCGCGGATTGTAGGCGAGAGGAACGTTCGCGCATAGCCTGATCAGTGCGTTATTATTCGCCGCTGCTATGAACATCCTATTCGAATTCTTTCCGCTGCTGTTGTTTCTCGGGACCCTGCTCCTCAAGGACATCTACGCGGCTGTCATCGTCCTGATGATCACCATGCCAATCGGCCTGCTGGTCAAAAGGATTCGTACCGGGTCGCTGGACAAGATGTACATGTGGTCGACTGTTTTTGCGTTGTTCTTCGGCGCATTGACCATTTACTTCCGCAATCCGGGTTTCACGTACTGGAAACCGACAGCATTCTATTGGGCAGTAGGCGTCGCATTCCTGGGCAGTACATGGATTGGCGACAAGCCCCTGGCTCAGCGCTTTTTCGGTCTCGTCGAGGGTTTCGACCTGGAGAAGATCGCACAGGCTCAGTGGAGAAAACTGAACCTGGTCTGGGTCCTGTTTTTTGCAGTGTCGGGCGCACTCAACATTTACGTCGCCTACAATTTCAGCGAGAAAACCTGGGCGACGTTCAAGGTCTTTGGTCTCATGGGGTTGATGTTCATTTTTGTTCTCGGACAGACCTTGTGGATAGCGAACATTATCGGCTTCGAAGAAGACGAGGCAGAGAATTAAGATGTGGTACGCGATCATGAGCGAAGACATCGAGGGCACGCTGGAAAAGCGCCTGGCTGCCCGTCCCGAACATGTTGCGCGACTGACAGCCCTGGTGGACGAAGGCCGGGTACTGATCGCCGGGCCGCATCCAGCGGTTGATTCACCGGACCCGGGACCCGCAGGATTCACTGGAAGCCTGGTGGTCGCGGAATTCGAGTCACTGGAAGACGCCAGGGCATGGGCTGATGAGGATCCATACATTGCCGCGGGTGTTTACGGGAATGTTACGGTCAAGCCATTTAATCGGGTACTGCCATGAATGAAGAGCGCGTCGCGAAGATAGAGGCGATCCTGACGGATACATTCGCGCCGACCCGCCTGCTCGTCAAAGACCAAAGCCATTTGCATGCGGGGCACGCCGGTGCACGGGATGGTCTTGGACACTATGAGGTGAAGATAGTCTCGGCGTCTTTTGCGGGGCTAAGGCCACTGGCGCGCCATCGCCTGATCTACGATGCGCTCGGTACCCTCATGGAAACGGATATCCATGCACTCAAGATAGACGCTACCGCCCCCTGATATAGCTGCTCGCGCCCAAAAAGTTCCCTGTTCATTCACTACGCGGCAGGAGATTTATCGTATATGATGCGCGAACTTCGCTTAGAGGACTTACTATGATTTATTCACTACGCGGCGGATTCTCCGGCGCCAAACGCGCGGCTTCGATCCTTGGGGCGATCGTTCTCACCGTATCCGGGCAGGCGTGGGCACAGGCCGGCGTCAGCATCGACCCCAACGTTTTCAATATGTACCTGGAGTCACGCACCCAGAAGTCGGCGGAACAGGCCAGCCCGCAAGAGATTGCCGCCGTCCGCAATGAGCTGACGGACATCTATCTTCTGTCGGAACAGCCGAGAGCCGAGGAATTGAAAGATAGCCCTCGCCTCAAAGCTCAGTTGGAGCTGCAAACCCGTGCAATTACGGCGCAGGCCGTGGCGACCGATTTTATCGAGCGCAACCAGGCATCCGACGAAGAGATGCAGGCGCTTTATGACGAACAAACGAAGCAGGCACCCGCCAAGGAATTCAAGGCACGTCATATTCTCGTGGAAACACAGGGCGAAGCGGTTGCTTTGATCACCGAACTGGATGGCGGTGCAGACTTCGAGGAACTCGCCAGAGAGAACTCGACCGGTCCGTCCGGGCCTTCGGGCGGCGACCTCGGTTGGTTCCCCCCGGATCGCATGGTTCCGGAATTTTCCCAGGCGGTGATGATATTGGGAGATGGCGAATACACGAAGACACCGGTGCAAACTCAGTTTGGCTGGCACGTGATCCTTCGGGAGGAATCTCGTGATTCCGCGCCGCCACCCTACGACAGCGTCCGCGACGTATTGAAGCAACAAGTCGAGTCGCAAAAACTGCAGGCGTATCTGCAAAGCTTGCGCGAAACACCGGCTGAGTAGATTCGAGTTAACTTAATTCAGACGTTTTGTTCAGTTTTGGGCGCCAATCGGCGCCCTTTTCTTTTGTAGAATTTGAACTGTGAAACGGGTCACACCTCTACTCAAAACACGCACCTAGTATAGCTCGCGAGTCATCCCTAATCGCTCGGGGATGGCTCCTCCAACCCTCGCATCTCCCTTCACAGGTTGATACGAGAAACTAAGTCGGCAGGGACGCCGACTTTTTTTTGCCCGCGTTTTGTGCAGGCAAAAGAAAAGGCCACCGAAGTGGCCTGTTCTTTTGTTCATTGAAAGGACGCGCGATCTCTCGCGCTCGACTCACGATGAGCGAAATCAGAGCCGTCCTTTCGAACGAATCGTCTTACCGCGCCTCGACAGTCCAATCAGAGACCATCACTCCGCCGTCGCGTGGACGAATGCCTGAGAAGCTCCACATGGAGCCTGCAGGCGCATCGCCATTCCCGAGACTGGACGTGTAGTCGATCGTGAGGTCGCCTAGCTTGGCGGTGCCTGCAGCTTCATCAACCGATGTCAGCATGCCGGTCACAAACACCTCGGTAGCGCCTGGAACATACGATGTACCCGACACGGCAACATCGTCTGCATACAGCCACCCAGGTGATACGACAGAGCCCTCGACAGAGACGTAGTCGCCGACTTTCATACCGGCCAGCATGCCGTCTGAAGCCATTACGATCTGCCCCATCGATTCGAACACGCCATTGACCATGTCGATCCTGTCGACTGGGCCGGCGAGGACATCACCTCCGGAGATTCCGTCTACGTCGCCACCAGAAATTCCGTCAACATCGCC
>CAZKZE010000061.1:0-18951 GCA_964557165.1 uncultured Woeseiaceae bacterium | reverse complement strand
AAGAAAAAGGCATTCGCGAGTCTCTGGACGGAGACGCAACGAATGCCTGACTGTCTGGCGGTGAGGGTGGGATGGCCGCTGCGCGGCGCCGGATGCGGCTGCGCCGCTGCCAGGCTCGAACAGGGTTCGAAAGCCCATACCCTCTTCCAAAAACGAAAGGCCCCACAAGGGGGCCTTTTTGTTTTTGGCGGAGAGGGTGGGATTCGAACCCACGGTACGGGAGAACCGTACACCTGATTTCGAATCAGGCCCATTCGACCACTCTGGCACCTCTCCATTGGTCTGTTTTGTATCTTGTTACAGGCGTCCTGCGGACGCCAGTACACCTGATTTGACTCGTCGCTTCGCTCCTCGCCCTGCGGGCGCACTGCGTGCGTCCAAACGGCAATGCCGTTTGTCGATCAGGCCCATTCGACCACTCTGGCACCTCTCCGGTAGTCGTTTCCGTGGAACGGGGCGCAGATATTGGTGAGCAATCCAATGAATGTCAAGCGCCCATTTTGGCTGTCCGGATGCGATAATCGGTGCTCCGGAGATATGGGAAGCCGCGCTTGCGACTGTTGCTCATCATCACTTTGGCAGGTCTGATCGGAACGTGCTCCTCGCCGCCCCCTCTTCTCGACCAGGTGCTCGAGACCGGCGAGCTCCGCGTCGTCACGCGCAACAGCCCCACCTCCTACACGATCAGTCCCGATGGACCGACGGGTCCCGAGTACGACCTCGTACAGGCATTCGCCGACGAACTTCGTGTCGCACTTGTCATCCAGTCCGTCGAGAGCGTTTCGGAAATATTACCTCTGCTCCTGTCGGGTGAGGCACACATGGCGGCCGCCGGACTAACGGTCACCGAGTCACGGCGTGAGTTCCTGCATTTCGGTCACCCTTACGAATCCGTTGATGTCCATTTGATCTACAAGCTCGGAACCGGGCGGCCGCGTTCGATCGACGACGCCCTCGACCGCTCGATCGAGATCGTTGCCAGTAGCAGTCATGTCGATTTGCTCGAATCGATACAGGAGTCCTACCCGGAGCTCACGTGGACCGAGAACGCCGACGTCGAGTTTGCCGATTTGCTGACCAAGGTCGCCATGGGCGAAGTCGACCTGACTGTCGCCGACAGCCCGGACTTCAACATCCAGCGGCACTTCTACCCGGACCTGCGAGTCGCGATCGATCTGCAGATCGACGACAAGATCGCGTGGGCGTTTCCCAAGGGAAAGGGCGACTCACTGCTGGCCGCAGCCGACGAATTCCTGATCCATTCGGATCGCGAGGGCCTGCTGGCACGGGTACACGACCGCTACTACGGCCACACCAAGAAATACGACTACGTGGGCACGAGGAACTTCATTCGCCATTACGAAAGTCGATTGCCACGGTATCGCGCCTGGTTTGAACAGGCGGGTGCTGATTGGGACGTCGACTGGCGTCTGCTCGCCGCCATTGGCTACCAGGAGTCGCACTGGCGCTCGCAGGCCGTTTCGCCGACGGGTGTGCGTGGCCTCATGATGCTGACCGAAGCCACCGCCGACTATCTTGGCATCGATGATCGCACCGACCCCAAGATGAGCATCATGGGCGGTGCCCAGTACTATGCTCGCCAGACCGAGCGCGTCGCCGATACAGTCGGCGAACCCGATCGCGCCTGGATGGCATTAGCCGCGTACAACGTCGGCTTCAATCACATCAAGGACGCTCGTATGATCGTCGAGTGGCAGGGCGGCGATCCGGACAACTGGATCGACATCAGCAAGGCACTTCCCCTGCTCGCGCAGCGCAAATGGTATTCACAGGTCCCCTATGGCTACGCGCGGGGTTGGGAACCTGTGCTGTATGTCAACAACATCCGGGCCTACTACAACATCCTGCGCTGGCTGACCGAACAGGAAGAAACCGAAGAAGCGGAACAGACGCTCGACGAGCCAGAGCAGCCCGTCTGACCCCGACGAGTCAGCGCTTGCTTGCGAAGAACTCTCTGAGAAGACTGCCACACTCGTCGGCAAGCAGGCCGCCATTGACCTCGAAACGATGGTTCAGGGCGCGCGAATCAGAAAGATCTTCGACACTGCCCAGGGCACCAGCTTTCGCGTCGTACGCGCCGAATACCACACGCCCTACCCTGGCCTGGGTAATCGCTCCGACACACATGACGCAGGGTTCCAGGGTCACATACAAGGTCGCGCCCGGCAGCCTGTAGTTGCCGAGCTGCTCGGCTGCCTGGCGCAGCGCTACGATCTCGGCATGACCGCTCGGATCGTTCTTTCCCACTGAACAATTGTGGCCTCGCGCGACAATCTCATTATCGACCACAACCACAGCGCCTACAGGGACCTCACCGCGACCTGCCGCCAGCGCGGCTTCGGCAAGCGCAGCCCTCATCCATTCCACATCTCGTTCAGGCCATTCCATTTCGGTTCCCCAGGCCATCGATCAGTGGCTGTAGATGATCCTTGTACCGTTTCCAGGCGTCGGAGCTGCCCTGGTACATCTTCCTGCGAACCTGCGCTGCGCTAATTGTCTTCACTGCTCGTCGGGTCTCGTGAAAATCGAGGCATTGTTCCTGCCAGTCAAGATCGCAAAAGGCGAGTAGCTTACGCGTCTCCTGCTCCTGATCATGGGTGAGATCCTCATAGCACAGATCGTAAATCCTGCCCGGGTAGCGATCGTGCCAGAAAGACATCAGGTCCTCGTACAACGCATGGTACTCGACCAAATCGTTCTGATCGTAGGCGTAAGGGTTACCCTCATCCGGAAAGTAGTGCTTGTAGATCGACCAGCAAACAGCGCGCGGATCCCTTCGGACGTGAATAACCCTGGCCTCGGGCAACGCGGCCAGGATGATGCCTGTCCATCGAAAATTGAGCGGCATCTTGTCCGTTATGGTTCCTTCGGGGACGTCCAGGGCCGATAGTGCCTCGAGATAGCCCTGCCGCACCGCGTCGATATCCATGGAATGCAGTCTGGGGACGATCAACTGGTTCATCGTCTCAAGCTCGCCCGCGCCGTGAACGTCACTGTGGCTCGCCAGGATCTGTTCGACGAGCGACGTTCCCGAGCGCATCATTCCCACGATGAACAAGGGCCTCACAGGCGCGGAATCTGTAGCCGACGTCGTTGCCATGTCACCGTCTGACAGTTCCCTAATCCGGGCAAACAGGTTCCTGTCTTCGTCGATGTCGTAGTGCAGCGCTTTTTTGCGTAGTCGGTTGCCTTGCTCCAGGCACTCGAAACACCTGTCGTGCTCGCCAAGGTCCTCCAGCGCCTTGGCCAGCGCGAACAGGATCTCCGTGCGCGCCGCATCGTGCAGTCCGCCGTCCGTCAGCAGACGTTCCATGATCTCTACCTGGGGGTCGTTCGCCTTGAATTTCTTGAGTGCGCTCAGGCCGCGGTGCGCCGCTGCAAAATCCGGCCTGATGCCGATTGCCTCCTCGTAGCTCGACATGGCCTCGTCCAGGTTTCCCAGGTCCTTGAGTGCGTTGGCACGATTGTGCCAGGTATCAGCCATATCGGGCCTTAGTTCGATGGCCTTGTCATAGCTCGCTATGCTCTCTTTGAGACGCCCAAGGCCCTTCAAGGCATTGCCGCGATTGCTATGCGCCTCGGCGAAGCCCGGCATGATCCGAATCACGTCGTCGAAGACAGCGACAGCATTGTCGAACCTACCCTGCGCCTGCAGCGCAGAACCCAGCACATTAGCCACAAGAATCGAATCCGGAAAATCCTGCAAGACATTTCGGCAGGCCTCTTCAGCTTCGTCGAGGCGACCCGCACTATACAGTTGGATCAGCGAATTCATCTGATCCTGGGAGGGGTCGCGAGACCGCGCACTCGAACTGCGTTTGGATTGCCGTTGCAGTTTACGCAGGCCCTTTTTGGCAACCGGGTGATTGGGATCTTGTTGCAGAATGGCAGCGAAGAGCTGCGCGGCGACGTCGTATCTTCCTTGCCTGGCCGCCTTCTTTGCGCGCGCGAGGGCCTCTTCAATCGTTACCGGAGATGACACCTGTTTCTGCTATTCCCATTCGATCGTTGCGGGCGGCTTACCCGAGATGTCATAGGTTACCCGGGAAATACCATCGACCTCGTTAATAATACGCAAGCTGACATGCTCAAGGAACTCATACGGGAGCCGCGCCCAGCGCGCCGTCATGAAGTCGATCGTCTCGACCGCTCGTAGCGCGATGACGTAGTCGTAGCGACGACCATCCCCCATCACACCGACGGACTTGACCGGCAGGAACACGGCAAACGCCTGGCTCGTCTCGTCGTAGAGCTTCTGCTTGTGCAGTTCCTCGATGAAGATGTCGTCTGCCAGCTGCAACAGCGTCGCATACTCGCGTTGCACCTCGCCCAGGATACGTACCCCGAGGCCCGGCCCCGGGAACGGGTGGCGATAGACCATTTCGCGAGGCAGACCGAGCTCGAGGCCGATCTTGCGCACTTCATCCTTGAACAGCTCGCGCAGCGGCTCGACGAGCTTCATGCGCATCTTCTCAGGCAAACCACCAACGTTGTGATGCGACTTGATCACGTGCGCCTTGCCTGTCTTGGCGCCGGCGGATTCGATGACGTCCGGGTAGATCGTTCCCTGCGCCAGCCACTCGATGCCCTCGAGCTTGTGCGCTTCTTCGTCGAATACCTCGATGAACTGGCCGCCGATGATCTTGCGCTTTTCTTCCGGGTCACTGACTCCCTCGAGTGCGTCGAAGAAGCGATCTGCCGCAT
The DNA here is from genome assembly GCA_964557165.1 of uncultured Woeseiaceae bacterium. Taxonomy (GTDB): domain Bacteria; phylum Pseudomonadota; class Gammaproteobacteria; order Steroidobacterales; family Woeseiaceae; genus UBA1847. The sequence goes on along the minus strand of CAZKZE010000061.1, from coordinate 14,226 downwards.
TCACGCGGATCACATTGATGTGCATGTGCTCAGCAAACGTCTCCATGACCTGGTCGCCTTCGTTATGGCGCAACAAGCCGTGGTCGACGAACACGCAGACAAGCTGATCCCCGATTGCCTCGTGCAGCAGCGCAGCAACGACCGACGAGTCAACGCCGCCCGACAGTCCGAGCAGGACCTTGCCGGCGCCAACCTGCTCGCGAACCTGTTCGATCGCGTCCGCCACGATGTTGTCCGGTGTCCAGTCGCCCGAGCAACCACAGATTTCGCGCACAAAGCGATGCAGTATTTCCATGCCCTGCAGCGTGTGCGTCACTTCCGGGTGGAACTGCACACCGAAGAAATTGCGGTCCACATCCTCCATCGCCGCGAGTGGCGAATTGACGCTGGAAGCTGTCGCCACGAAACCCGGGGGAATGGCCTCGACGCGATCGCCGTGACTCATCCACACCTTGAGCATCGCGTGGCTTGCCTCATCACTAAGGCTGTGGAGCAGGCGGCACTCGGTGGGTTCGATTTCGGCGTAGCCGAACTCTCGATAGGAGGACGCTTCGACCTTGCCGCCCAGCTGGGCCGCCATGGTCTGCATGCCGTAGCAAATCCCGAGAACCGGCACACCAAGTTCGAAAACCAGTTGCGGCGCACGGGGTGGCTCGTCGAGGTTAACCGACTCCGGACCGCCCGACAGGATGACGCCGCTCGGCCCGAATTCCCGAATGGCATCGTCGGACATGTCCCAGGGATGGATCTCTGAATAGACGCCGACTTCGCGAACACGCCGGGCAATCAACTGTGTGTACTGGCTGCCGAAATCGAGAATCAGCAGCTTATCGGCGTGAATATCGAGCGACATCAGCGATTGGACCGGTAGTTAGGCGCTTCCTTGGTGACGGTTACGTCGTGCACATGACTTTCGGCCATGCCGGCGCCCGTGATTCTCACGAAAGTCGGCTTGACCCGCATCTCGTCGATACTGGCACAGCCCGTGTACCCCATCGCAGCACGAACGCCACCGATCAACTGATGCACAATCGCGACCATGCCGCCCTTGTAGGCTACACGGCCCTCCACTCCCTCTGGCACCAGCTTGCCGAGTTCCTCGGTCGCATCCTGGAAGTAGCGGTCTGACGATCCGTATGACTGACCCATCGCGCCGACCGATCCCATGCCGCGGTAAGCCTTGTAGGAACGGCCCTGGTAGAGCTCGACTTCGCCCGGCGATTCCTCGGTACCGGCCAGCAAACTGCCGATCATGACGCAGTTGGCGCCCGCGACAATCGCTTTCGCTATATCGCCCGAATAACGAATACCGCCATCTGCGATCAATGGAATTCCCTGTTTTGCGAGCGCCTCGGCCACTTCGGCAACGGCGGAAACCTGCGGGACGCCAACTCCGGCGACCACACGCGTCGTACAGATTGAGCCCGGCCCGATACCGACCTTTACGGCATCGGCCCCCGCCTCCACTAATGCCTCGGCCGCCGCACCGGTCGCGATATTGCCGCCGATGACCTGTACGTCCGGGTACTTGGTCTTTACCCTTCGAACGCGTTCGATCACGCCCTTCGAGTGCCCATGCGCCGTGTCTACAACCACAATGTCGACACCGGCATTCACCAGTGCCTCGACACGATCGTCCGTATCGTGGCCCGTGCCGACCGCCGCGCCAACGCGCAGCGCGCCACTGCTATCCTTACACGCCAGCGGGAAGTCCTTGGCTTTCTGGAAGTCCTTGGCCGTGATCATGCCTTCAAGCTTGAAGTTGTCGCCAACCACGAGGACCTTTTCGATGCGGTACTTGTGGAGGAGACCGAGAACCTCCTCGTCGTCGGCGCCTTCGCGGACGGTGACAAGACGATCCTGTGGCGTCATGACCGTACTGACCGGCGCGTCGACTTTCGTCTCGAAGCGCAAGTCGCGGTGTGTGACGATGCCGACGGTTTCCTCGCCATCGACGACCGGGACTCCCGAGATTCCCATGGATCGGGTCAGGTCAATGACCTCGCGAATCGTCATGTCCGACGATACCGTGATCGGCTTGCGCACCATGCCGGACTCAAACTTCTTGACCTGGAGCACCTCGCGCGCCTGTGCCTCGATCGACATATTCTTGTGAACCACGCCGAGGCCGCCTTCCTGGGCCAGCGCAATGGCCAGCCGCGCCTCGGTAACCGTATCCATGGCGGCAGACAGGAGCGGAATGCTCAGGCGAATCTCGCGGGTCAGGGAGGTACTGAGGTCGACTTCCCGGGGCAGTATCTCGGAATATCCGGGCTGCAGGAGGACGTCGTCAAATGTCAGGGCTTCCTTGGCGATTCGCATGGCGGGAACACTTGGTCGATGTAGGGTAGCGGGCGATTGTACGCGCACGCCAATTGCGGGTAAACGGCTATACTCCACAAATGCCGAACGAACCTGCCATTACCGTCAGCCAGCTCAACCGCAAGGCCAAAACGCTGCTTGAGCAGGGCATCGCGAGGCTTTGGGTGGAAGGCGAGATCTCGAACCTGTCGCGGCCCGCCTCCGGCCACATCTACTTCAGCCTCAAGGACGACAAGGCACAGGTTGGCGCGGCCTGGTTCCGGCAACGACAACGCGGCCCGGCGATCGGCTTCAAGAACGGCGACAAGGTACTGGCTTTCGGGCGCGTCAGCATCTACGAGGCCCGCGGCAACTACCAGCTGATCGTCGAGCAAATGGAGCCGGCCGGCGAAGGCGTGCTGAAACAGCGCTTCGACGCGCTCAAGAAGAAGCTGCTCGCCGAGGGGCTCTTCGACGATGATCGCAAACAGGAACTCCCTGCCCTGCCTTCGCGCATCGGCGTGATCACGTCACCGAGTGGCGCCGCAATCCGGGATATTGTCAGCGTACTGGGTCGCCGCTACCCGGCTGCTTCTGTCGTGATATACCCGGCCGCCGTGCAGGGCGATGCTGCACCAGGTGAGTTAATCGGCGCCCTGGAAGCCGCGGTCGAACGAGATGAGTGCGATGTGCTCATCATTGGGCGCGGCGGCGGTTCGCTCGAGGATCTCTGGGCGTTCAACGATGAGGCGCTTGCCCGTGCGATCGCCGCGTGTCCGATTCCGATCGTCAGCGCTGTCGGACACGAGGTCGATTTCACGATTGCCGATTTCGTCGCCGACGTACGCGCACCGACCCCTTCGGGCGCCGCGGAGATCGTCGTGCCAGACCAGCGTGACTGGCTCCGGCGCATCAATGTTCTGGCAGCACGCCTCGCTCGTGTCGGTGAGCGCGCCGTTGAAGACCGGGCGCAACAGGTGGACTGGTTTGGCTCGCGCATGGCCGCGGCGATTCGACGACAGCTTCTGAGTCAGCGGCATGACGTCCAGGCACTGCGCGGTAAACTCGTGCAGCTATCACCCGCCGTTTCGGTGCAGCGTTCGATCACCAGGCTGAGCGCGTTACAGCAGCGGCTCGCCAGTGGCACGCACGACACTCTGTCCGAACTCAATCACCGGGTCGCCCTGCTGGGCCGCGCATTGCACTCGGTCAGCCCTCTCGCAACGCTGGATCGGGGCTACGCTATCGTGCTCGACAGCGAGGGCAAAGCCATAACCGACGCGTCGGGTGTGAAAAGCGGGGACGAAATTCGCGCGCGGCTGTCCAAAGGTGAACTAATCGCCAAAGTCACAAAGGTAGTCAAGGAATGATGCGTACAGTCCTGCTTGTCCTGTGCTGCGCTGCCACAGCCTGGGCCGCGCCCGAAGAGTCGCGACGCCCCGGCGGCGTGGCGATCCTCGATGTCGGATCCGCGCAGCTACCAATGCCCGAGGTTCGCTTCGATAACAGGCCTATTCTGGTTATGCAGAACGCCGAACGCTGGAAGGCCGTTGTTGGGATCCCCCTCGACACGAAGCCAGGGTCAGTCACAGTTACCGCGAACGGTATTGAGGTGCCAGTCACCATAAAAGAGCACGGCTACGCAGAGCAGCGCCTTACCGTGAAGAACCAGAGCCATGTTACGCCCGACCAGGCACAACTCGATCGCATCGGTCGCGAACGCAAGATCATCGATGGAGCACTCAACAATTTCAGGGAGGTGCCTGTAACCGGTATCGCGTTGGCCTCACCCGTCAACGGTCCGCACAGCTCGAGTTTCGGCAAGCGCCGTTTCTTCAATGACCAGCCGCGCTCGCCGCACAAGGGCATGGACATTGCCGCAGCCCAGGGCGTGCCGATCAAGGCGCCTCGCGATGGAATCATCACCGCAACCGGCGACTATTTCTTCAATGGCAATACTGTGATCATCGACCACGGCCAGGGTTATGTGACCATGTACTGCCACCTGAGTGAAATTTCGGCTGAGGAAGGCGATGAAGTAACCGCTGGCGAGACGATTGGGGCCGTGGGAGCTACGGGCCGCGTTACGGGCCCGCACCTGCATTTTGGGACCTATCTGAACGGCACTGCCGTCGATCCTGCTATCTTCCTGACGGACTAGTCCTACGCGAGAAAGTCGCAGATGACCGGGCGGAATGCGTCCATATCTACAAGGAAAGAATCGTGACCGCGGATGCAGTCGAGTTCGGCCAGCTGCGTATCCTTGCAGACACCCGAAATGCCTTCGGCCAGTTCGCGTTGCTGATCGATCGGAAACAGGATGTCGGTACGCACACCAATTACCAGCGTGCGCTCGAGTTGCAGGCGCTTGAAACCGGATGCCAGTGATCCGCCGTACTCGGCCAGGTCAAAAAGGTCCGACGCATGCGACAGGTAGAGGTAGCAATTCGGATCGAAAGCGCCAGTGAATTTCCTCGCGACATTCTCCAGGTAGGACTCGACCGAAAACTCCGCCACGAACTGATCTTCGATGCGTGCGTGATCTGTCGAGCGTTCCCGGCCAAATCGCTGCACCCACTCTTCGGCCGAACGATAGGTAATCATGCCCAGCTTACGGGCAAGGCGTTGCCCCGTGATCGGCGGATCGCCGACGTCATATCGCCCCTTGTGCCACTTGGGGTCAGAGCGAATCATCTCTCTCTGTAGCGAACGCACGGCAATCGAGAATGGCAGCGCACGCGTACCTGACGACACAGATATGAACGCACGAACATTTTCAGGATGCTGCACGCAGAACGCGAGGCCGGTCATGCCGCCCATCGAACAACCAACGACGGTATGCAGGACGTCGACACCCAGCTCCTGTACCACGAACCAGGCGGATTCGGCTACGTCTTCCAGGGTCAGTACGGGAAAACTCAGGCGGTAACGATGACCCGTTTCCGGGTTGACCGACGCCGGCCCCGTGGAACCGAAGCAGCTTCCCAAAGAGTTGACGCAAATGATGAAGAAGCGATCCGTATCGAGCGGCAAGCCCGTACCAATCATTTCTTCCCACCAGCCCGGCGTAGGGTCTTCAGCACAAGACGACGCGTGTGCGGATGGTGACAGGCCGGTAAAGATCAGGATCGCATTGTCGCGTTCCTCGTTGAGTTCGCCCCAGGTTTCATAGGCGAGAATCGGCGATTCGAGATAGCCCGCACGATGCATACGGAAGCGACCGTCGTATGTAACGAGTTTTCTCGCTGAACCCATGACCTCTCCTTGTGCTGACCGAGTATAGCGCTAGTTCTTCTTCACGCGTTTCATCAGTCTCGCCCGTTTGCGTTCCTGGCGTGGCGTCAGTTTGTTGCGTTTGTCTTTGTATGGGTTGGTCCCGGTCTTGAAAGCAAGACGTACCGGCGTGCCCTTGAGCTTGAAAGCCTTGCGGAAACGATTGATCAGGTAACGCCGATACGCTTCGGGAAGCCTGTCGGTCTGATTACCGTGAATCACAATGACGGGCGGGTTGCGTCCGCCCTGGTGCGCATAGCGCAGCCGAATCCGTCTTCCTCTGACCAGCGGCGGCGGATGCGCCATTACCGCGGCCTCGAGTTCTCTCGTCAGCTCCGTCGTGGAAAGATCGCGCGTCGCAGCGCGGTAGGCGCGCTCCACGGCCGGCAGCAGATCGCCTACCGCTGTTCCATGCAGCGCCGAAATCGTGATGCGCTCCGCGAAGTCCAGGAACGGTAGCCGGCGTTCAAGATCGTCGCGGACCTTCTTGCGCTGCTCGGCGGTCTGTCCGTCCCACTTGTTGGTGACGACCACCATCGCCCTGCCGCGTTCAAGTACAAGCCCGAGCAGGCTGACATCCTGTTCGGTCACGCCTTCCTGCGCGTCCAGTACCGCGATCACGACGTGTGCTTTTTCGATGGCCTGCAACGCTTTCACAATGCTGAACTTTTCGATCGCTTCGCTGACACGTGCCTTGCGACGAATGCCGGCCGTATCAAGCAACATGTACTTGCGATCATTGCGTTCGAACGGCACCTCGACCGTGTCGCGTGTCGTGCCGGGCATGTCATAGACAACCAGACGTTCCTCGCCGAGTAATCGATTCGCCAGCGTGGATTTGCCGACGTTCGGTCGGCCTATTATTGCGATCCGCAATTCGTGCTCGTCATCGGCCTCGGGTGATTCTTCATCAGCCTCGTACCCGTCGAGCACACAGTCCATCAGGGCATTGATCCGATCGCCGTGCGTGGCAGAAATGGCAATCGGCTCGCCAAGCCCGAGCCCATAGAAGTCCGCATTGGCGGTGGTCGACTCCATGCCTTCCGCCTTGTTCACCGCCAGCCAGGTCTTCTTCGCGAACTTGCGCGCAAGGTCGGCGACATGCTCGTCCGCGGCTGTAATGCCGCTCCGCCCATCGACCATGATGATCGCTGCGTCGGCTTCCTGCAGCGCCTTCCTGGTCTGCTCAACCATGGCCTCTTCGATCCCTTCCTCGCCGCCGGCCACGCCGCCGGTATCGATCACGAGGTATGGCACAGGGCCGAGCTTGCCGAAACCGTACTTACGATCGCGAGTCAGGCCCGGGTAGTCAGCAACGAGAGCATCACGCGAACGCGTGAGGCGGTTGAACAGCGTCGATTTTCCGACGTTAGGCCGACCAATTAATGCGATGACAGGAAGCATCGGATTCCACTATCACCGCTGGCGCTCAGGAGCCGTCGTCGGCAATGTCCGGGGCATTACGCCGCGGACGATCATCGACTACAACGAAAGCAGAAATGCTCCCGCTGTCACTTTGGACATAGAGACGATTGGCCATTACGAATGGATCACCTGTGATCGCTGCTTTGCCCATTCGCTCCCGGGCAACCGGCTCACCGCTAATTGCACTGAAGAAATGCAGATAGCCTTCAAAATCGCCGGCCACAACTGTCGTGCTAAAAGGAACAGGCAGCGTCGGCTCACGACGCAACAGCGAATCGTTGCGCCAGGTTTCATTGCCATTGGAGCGTGTCATCGCAATTATCTCGCCATCGTCCCGAACTGTGTAAACGCTGTTCCAGTCGGCGGAAACACCTTCGTACGAAGAAACTTCTCGATTCCAGAGAATCTGCCCGGATTCAGAGGCAAGTGCCGCCATGCGCCCCTGGTAACCCGTAGCGTAAAGATCCTGGCCCACCAGCGCCATCGCACCATCGATATCCGACAGGCGATCAAGATCCGAGCGGCCTTTCGGCGGAGACAACAGCGATTCCCATATCACGACACCCGTGTCGATATTCGCGGCCACGATGCGGCCCGAATCGAATCCCGCCAGTACGGTGTTACCCACACTGACCGGGCTCGAGGACCCACGCATGGTCAGCGCCGGCGTCGACTGCACGATTGACCAAAGTTCCCGCCCGTCAAACAACGAACGGGCATCCAGGCGATTGTCGATGGTTTGAAACACGACGGTGTCGTTCTTTATCAGCGGAGTCGCAAGGGACTCAGCGGCGATGTAAACGCGCCATTGTTCATCACCTGTCGCGGCATCGAGAACGATTCCGAGACCATCCGTCCCGGCTACAGCAACGCGACCCTCGCCTGCGCCAGGACCCGCCGATAATTCGCGCTCCAGCTCCGTGCGCCAGATCTGCTTGCCGGTCGCCGGATCAAACGCCGTGACAATGCCATCACGGCTTGCCGCGTAGATTCGCGAGCCATCACCGGTGGGCCTGAGTGCGACTCGCAGGAACTCCGCATCGTCACCGAGTTTCGCGGTCCAGATACGCTTGATCTTGACAGTCTCGGATATCTTGACGAGCTCTTTTGGCTGGAGCTCTTCGTCCTCGTCTCCGAACAGGTTGCAAGACGCAATGAGAAGCGTCGCGCCAACTAAGCCAATCGTGCGGCACGCCTTGTTCACTCGACTACCTCAGCCTCGCCTTCATCTTCCGGATCTTCGTAGGCGGGCTCCTCGCTAACCTCCTCCACGGCTGGTGCATCCTCGGCAACGGCCTCCTCGACAGCCATCGCTGCGGAACTGGCTTCGGGAAGGTCGAGTGCCTTCCACTGCACCAGTTCCCGATCGACTGTTCCCTGGCTCATCGGATCGAGCAATGCCGCCTGGTAGGCCGCTTGCGCATCCTGTATGCGGCCGAGTTCGTGATATGCATCGCCAAGCAATTCGTTAAATGTTGCCGCGAACGCAGTCGATTCCTGGCCCTCGAGCAGATCGACCACTTCCTGGGCTTTGCCCTGGTAGAGCAAGATGCGCGCAAGGCGCGCTCGGGCAACGTGCTTGATCGCCTCCTCACCGTCGCCAGCGAGCAGCTCGGCAAGCACATAGGCCGCGTCCTGGTCGCGATTCTCGTCCATGTACAGACGTGCCATCGCGAGCTTCGCCTGGGCCGAGTAACTCGTCGAGGCGTAGTCGGAAGCAAGCTGGTTCGCCACGGCCTCGGCTTCCTCGAGATCGCCGGCTAAGACGTGTACGGCCAGGCTTTCATACAGTGCGGAACCCTCCAGCTGGGCTTCCAGCTGGCTATTCTGGTAGAAGTTGAAGCCAGCGAGCACGGCAATGCCCAGGCCAAGACCACCGATCACATAGCCGCCGTACTCCGACCACCAGCTGCGAATCTGTTCAATCTGTTCTTTTTCCGAAAGTAATTCGTCCACGAGACTGCCTTTGTAAAACCGCGGTTTCTAGCCGCTCAATTTGTCCTGTAGCACCGTCGCCAGGTCATCCAACGCGATGCTTTCCTGTTCTTGATCACTCCGCAGAGGCTTGCAGCCGATGCGCCCTTCACTGAGCTCCTGCTCACCCAGAATCAGCGCATACGTTGCACCGCTCTTGTCCGCGCGTTTCATCTGCGCCTTGAAACTGCCACCACCGAGGTTCATATCCACGCGAATTCCGCTAACGCGATCGCGCAGTTCCTCGGCGAGGGCGAATCCTCGCGCAACCGTTCCGTCGCCGAGCGCCGCAATATACACGTCTGGCAGCGAAGGTGGCGCCTTACCGCCACAGGCCTCAAACAAGGCCACGAAGCGTTCTATCCCCATCGCCCAACCAACTGCCGGTGTCGCCCGCCCACCGAGCTTCTCGACAAGACCGTCGTAGCGGCCGCCCGAACAAACCGCACCTTGAGAGCCGAGCGCGTCTGTGACCCACTCGAAAACGGTGCGGGAGTAGTAATCGAGTCCACGAACCAGGCGAGGATTGATCTCATACTCGACACCGGCCGCGTCCAGCAAGGTCTTCAGGCCCTCGAAATGCTCTGCCGACTCGTCGTCGAGATAGTCCAGCATGACCGGCGCCGCCTGGACGATGTCCTGCATATCCGGGTTCTTGCTGTCCAGGATTCGAAGCGGGTTCTGCTCGAGCCGGCGAATACTATCCTCATCCAGCCGGTTTTTCACGCCTGTGAAGTACTCAACGAGCGCCTCCCGATAGCGCGCCCGCGACTCGGGAACCCCCAGCGAGTTGATCTCGAGCCTGATCTGGTCGATGGCGAGGCGCTCCCACATGCGCGCACTCATGATAATCAGCTCGGCATCGACGTCCGGGCCGTCGTAGCCCAGGGCTTCGACATCGAACTGGTGGAACTGCCGGTAGCGCCCTTTTTGCGGCTTTTCGTAACGGAACATCGGCCCGGCGGTCCAGAGCTTTTGCTTCTGGTTGTGCAATAAGCCGTTCGTCATTCCGGCACGCACGACGCTGGCCGTCGCCTCCGGCCGCAACGTCAGGCTCTCGTCATTGCGGTCGAGAAACGTGTACATCTCCTTCTCGACGATGTCGGTAACCTCACCGATCGAGCGCTTGAAAAGCTCTGTGTACTCGAGAATCGGCAGTCGGATTTCCTTGTAGCCGTAAGAGCCGACTATGTCCTGCACCTCCGCTTCGAGATACCGCCAGGTATCCGCCGTCTCGGGCAGGATGTCGTTCATTCCGCGTATGGCTCTGGGTTTCACTGTCTTTCCGTGCTGTGTTGGCTCAGGTGCCTGAGAGTGTTAGCCGTAACGGGCGGTCAGGACGAGTCGGCGGTAGCGCGCGCTCCTCACCATTAACGCGCAAGCTGACATTGGCAGGATTGCCGAACAGGATGTTAAAGGGCTCGGCGCCGCTCAGCTCGACCGTGCGGCCGTCTTTGCCAAGATCGAACAGCAGCTGGCGGCCGTTCGCATCGGTAATCTCCGTCCAGCAGTCGCCTGAATAGGTGACGAGAAGATGCATTTGGCCGGCTTCGACGACCGGCCCGGTCTGCGGCTCTGGCTGCGATTCTTCCTCAATAACCTGTTGAACTTCAGGCTCCACGACAGGATCAACGACTTGTGGGGCAGTTTGTTCAGGTTCCTCTTCGCTTTCCGGCGGAGCCGCCATTTCGTCTTGCGGAGTTTCTGCGGGCAGGATTTCTTCGACTTGTACTTCCACCTCGGGTTCCGCCGGCCGTGTAAACCACCAGAACGCGGTAACCACGACGATGATGACGACGATGAGCGCGATCCAGGGCCCGGGAGACAGTTCCCTGCCCGGTTTCGGACGTGCCGAAACGACCGGAGGCACAGTGCTCGCGCGAGTGATCTGATAGTAGTCGACCAGCACGTCATCAGGATCCACATTAACCAGCTGGGCATAGGTCTTCAGGTGGCCCTTGGCAAATACGGGTGCGCCAAGGACATCAAATTCGTTGCGCTCAAGCGCCCGCACTTTGGGCTCATCCAGGTGCAGTTCCTTCGCGACCTCGAGCACCGATATCTGCAAATCGCGACGTGCTTCTGCGAGCCGTTCGCCGCAGATCGGTCCCTCGGCCTCAGCCGCCTTGGTCTCGCTATCCTGGTTTTCGACTTCGTCGCTCATAATTAATCGCTGGTTCCGACCTTTTGTGCCTCGGGCGAGTCTGGATAATCGCGCAACAACCGGTCCACGAACTCAGTTCGACCGCGGTCATTACCGAGTTCCCCCTCAATATCCGCCGCCAGGTACAACACGCCCGCGGTCGCAGTATTCACCGCCATGTAGCGCTGCATAAACGCACGTGCGCTGAGAAAATCCTTCTGCTGGTAATTGAGCAGGCAGAGTTGCAGTAGCGCCTCGCCATACGTCGGACGTTTATCCAGCGCCTTGCGGAAGAACTCCTCGGCCGCTTCCATATCCGGTTCCTGGGCCATGCAGGTTCCGGCGTTGGTCAGGGTGCGCTCGGAGAAATCGTTTGTCGGGGCCGATGCCGCTCTCTCGAAGTATTTCTTGGCGCCGGAGAAATCCCGCTGCTTACAGAGGAATACCGCATAGGTATTTTGGGTGTTGAAGTCATGCGGCGCGACCTTGATGGCTTTCTCGTAGGAATCCGTCGCGAGGCGCTGGTTACCGAGCGCTTCATACGTCAACCCCAGGGTTGTGTAGGCCTTAGCCATCTTCGGGTCCTGTTCGATCGCCAGCTCCAGGCGATCGCGTGCCAGCTCGTAGGTCCCGTTCTGGTAATAACGTGCACCGAGCTGGTAGTTGAGCTCGGCCGCTTCATCATCGTTTGCCTCGGGAGCTGTCGTACCCGTGGTTGTCGTTACGCAACCCGACAAAGAAAAACTGACCAATAACGCCAATGCAATCGCTTCGCTCTTCTTCACGCTGACACCACCTTTATGTTTCGGTCGCCGATTCTCTTGTCACCAAGCCGGTTACGTACCCGATTACTTACTTCACCAGCCAGTTGTCCGCACGCGGCATCGATATCATCGCCCCGCGTCTTCCGTGTCGTGGCGACGAGGCCCTTGTCCCGAAGGCGAGCCTGGAAATGCCGAATCGTCTCGGCCGAGGACCGTTTGAATACTGTTCCCGGGAACGGGTTGAACGGAATCAGGTTCACTTTTGCCGGCTTCCCATGCAGCAGCCGATAGAGCTCGTCCGCGTGCGCAATCGAGTCATTGACGCCCCGCAGCATCACGTACTCAAAGGTGATGAAGCGATTGGCATGCTTCGCCGCGTAAACCCAACAGGCATCCAGCAACTCGGCAATCGGGTGCAGCTTGTTGATCGGTACGATGTCATCGCGAAGTGCATCATTCGGCGCGTGCAAAGAAACCGCGAGCGAGACATTGCATTCATCGCCCAGCTTGTCGATGTGCGGCACGATGCCGGACGTGCTGATCGTTACCCGGCGCCGAGACAAGCCGCAAGCCAGGTCCGAAACAAGCAGCTTGAGCACGGGGATCACATTGCGATAGTTCGCAAGCGGCTCACCCATACCCATGAATACAACGTTGGTCACGGCAGGCTCGCCATTCTCACGACGAGGCAGTTCGCTGTTCGCCTGCCAGACCTGGCCAATGATCTCTGCACTGGTCAGGTTGCGATTGAAGCCCTGCGCTCCCGTGGCGCAAAACGCGCAGTCCAGCGCGCAGCCCACCTGTGACGAGATGCACAAGGTGCCTCGCGCGGGTTCAGGTATGAACACGGCTTCGACAGCCTGGCCGCAATCGGTTGCGAACAACCACTTGACCGTACCGTCCGCCGAGTCGAAACGAGACTGAACCTGCGGCAGAACGATCTCGGCATCCTGCTGGAGTCGCACGCGGAGTTTCTTCGACAGATCAGTCATCTCGTCAAAATCGATGACGCCCCGCTGGTAGATCCACTGCATGACCTGCCGCGCGCGAAACGGTTTTTCGTCGCGCTCGGCAAAGAACTGCTCGAGCATATCTTGCGACATGCCGAGCAGGTTGATCTTGTCAGCAGGAGCTGTCATTGCTTCCTTAGCGTGTGCGCGGGCAAACGCCGTCGTCACCGAAGAAGAATGCGATCTCGACCGCCGCCGTCTCGGCTGCATCCGAGCCGTGACAGATGTTCTCTTCAATGCTTTCTGCGAAGTCAGCACGAATGGTGCCCGGATCTGCCTCCGCCGGGTTCGTCGCACCCATGATCTCACGATGCTTGAGAATCGCGCCGTCGCCGCTCAATACTGAGACCACGACAGGACCCGACGTCATGTAATTGACGAGGTCGTTATAGAAAGGGCGTTCCTTGTGAACGGCGTAAAAGCCCTGTGCCTGCTCCTGGCTCAGGTGCAGCATGCGTGCCCCGACAATTTCCAGTCCGGCTTTCTCGAATCGGCTGTAGATCTCTCCGATCAGGTTCTTTTGCACGCCATCAGGCTTGATGATGGAGAGCGTCTGCTCAACGGCCATGGGTCAATCCTTTCTATTCCAAAGTGAAGATAATGAGCGCCCGGCGGTTTGCCGGGCGCAGAAAGACGTAAACGCTTAATTCTACTACGGGAATTTCAGACGTTGAAGCTTTCGCCGCAGCCACATTCGCCCTTGATGTTCGGGTTTCTGAAGCTGAATGCCTCATTGAGGCCATTCTTGACGAAATCGACCTCGGTGCCGTCGATCAGGGCCAATGCCTCGGGGTCGATCACGACCTTGATTCCCTTGTCCTCGAATACGACGTCATCGGCACCCACTTCCTGCGCATAATTGATCACGTAGGAATAGCCCGAGCAGCCCGTCTTGGTCACGCCGAGGCGCAACCCGAGGTTTGTACTGCGTTTTTCAAGATAAGAGCGGACGCGCTCTGCCGCCGCATCCGTAAGCGATATCGCCATGTAAGTCTTCCAGTTTACTGATCCAGTTCAGGTTCTGTCGCGAAACCGCTGCCCAAGCGACCGAACCGCATCTTCTATGACAAGTATACGTCCGGTCTTCTCCACAGGTACAGGGAGATTCTGCATAACATCGGCAACTGTGTAGTTCTGGAGGTCTGCCACCGGCCGCCCTTCCAGGGCTGCACACACAGCCTCGGCCGCCGCAATCACGTGCGGACAGCCCCACACCCGGAACCGCAGCGCTTCTATCTTGCCGCCGGCCTCCGTGGCAAAAAGCCGCAGGCGCACGTCCTGGTCGGCTATATAGGCCGACTCACCGCCAGGGATGTCGCCCGCATGCGCGGGAGCC
>CAZKZE010000060.1:0-19195 GCA_964557165.1 uncultured Woeseiaceae bacterium | reverse complement strand
CTTCGATGGCAGCTGTTGCTATCTCTCCCGGCGATTTCGGCAAGTCGGGATGTTTACCGGCCGTGTTGCCGGAGCCCGTGACTGCGCATGTGATGATGGGGTTGCGATTCAACAGATGCTCCGCGGGCTGTCAGGCGAACGTCGCGACCGTTATTGCGCTGTCTTTGGCGACGCACGCTCGTTTCATGCCTTCTGAATTGTAGGGCATGGCGATCTCGCCCTCATTCGTTACGGCAATGATGCCCGCGTCGCCGCCCAGTCGTTTGACTTCATCGAGCATTTCGCCGATGGCATCGCTTAGCGATACTCCGGAGCGATAGCGAAACGCGATGGCCGCGGCACCACCAGACCGAATGATGTGTTCGCCCGTGCCTGTGCAAGAGATCGCTATTAATAATTCGCAGGATCCGCGACCTCCTCGAAGCCGTGCTCACGAGCGAATTCCAGGGCGCCGGATCCTGCAAGCATCACGTGCGGTGTCTTCTCCATGACGCCCCGCGCCACCTGTACGGGACTGACAACATCCCTGATCGCCGCCACGGCACCGGCTTCTCGAGACCGGCCGTCCATGATCGATGCATCGAGCTCCATGTGCCCGGCGCTGTTCGGCGCCGAGCCGCGGCCCGCGACGTACAGGCCACAAGTCTCGAGTTCGTTGACGGCATGTTCGACCACATCGAGTGCGCTCGTCCCCTTGCGCAGCCACGACTCGCACTCGGTAACCGGCTCACGCAGGTGTTTTTCGGTGACGGCGTAATCGCGTCCGGCAACGGCGCCCGCACCACCATGGAGAGCCAGAGCGCAGATCTTCTCGTTCTCGTGCATCACCACAATGTACATGAAATCATGAGTTGCGACCCGCTGTAGTCACTGCGATAGGAACTTTCAGCACACCAGACATTACCGCGCACTCTTCAAATCGCACTATGCTTGTCGTCTCGCTGATACAGTGAGAAACGGATATACGTTTTCTCTGTTGTTATCGCTCGCGGCTTACGCGCATCATCACACTGGACCCTTCCTTTTTCATCTTGAAGGAGCTCAGGGCGCCCTTCTTGATGACGACACGGTCGCCGACTTTAATCTTCAGAGCCGACGAACTTTTTTGTCGCCAAACCTGGCCGTTGTGCAGCGACACTATGACGCGGCCATGGGCAGCAGACTGTATGTCGGTAATCGTCGCAGTGAGTTCATTTGAATCTTGCGTGTCCTCGGCGATACCATAAGCTTCCCTGATCTCATCGCCACTCAAGCCAAAAACATCTTCTTGCGACAAGTTCTCCACGGCTGGCGCCGGGGCAGCAGCAGCATTCGACGCCGGGGCACTTGTTTCGGAGACCTGCTGGTTCTCCACGGCTGCCGCTGGGGCAGCAGCAGCATTTGACCCAAGTGCACTTGTTTCGGAGACCCGCTGACCATAATGCCGATCAGCGAGGCCGTCGTAGCAAGCCAGGCGCTCGGCATCTCCATCGAGCGCGCGACACGCGACAAGCTCATCGGGGAGCCCCTCGGCTGAAGCTGTCACGAGCAAATGACTGAAAACAGCGATAAATACAAATATGGATTTGCGATAGTGCATCGGTGTTACCGGTTGTTGGGGGACGATAGTCTATATTAATGATTCTCATTGACCAAAGCTGGCTGTAACATACCCGGTCCGCATTCCCGTTAAACACCAGAGAGAAGAATGGCGCAGCAACAGGCGAGTCCTACACAGATCGAATCCGACAAGCGGATGTTCCTTTACCAGCAGCCGGAGTTATTGAACGTCGAGGAGCACGGCGGACTTGGTCTCGATCCGGCTGAACGTCCGTTCGAATTTGCCCGGAACGTCAATGCAATCCCGATTGCGGCGGTCGAGCTGATGTCCGCACAGCGCCATTATCCGATTGTCTTCTCGGACCTCGAGAATCCGACGCTACTGGCGATCGTCGGGGTGATTGAGAGTGTCAACCTTTTCGTCGACGACAGCGGCCAGTGGGAAAAGGGCACGTATTTGCCTGGTTACCTTCGATGCTACCCGTTCGCACTCGCACCTCGGCCGGAGGATCAGTTCGCCGTCGTGGTCGACCGCGCCGCACCTTCGATCAGCGAGGGTGGCAAACAACCGATATTCGAGGAGGGAAAGCTTACGAAACCGATCAAGGACCATGTCGATTTCTGCGCACAGTTTAGCTCGTATCGACAGGCTTCGAGTTTGTTCTGCGACAAACTGGCTGACCTCGGGCTGCTTTCGGGGCAGCAGGCCAAGTTCACTCCCGATGACGGAGAGGAGCAATCAATTGGCACATACGTCGCCGTCGACCTGGCGAAACTCAAGGACCTGGATGCAGACACGCTACGAGAGTTGCACCTGGATGGCACGTTGTCCGGCATCTACGCCCACACGTTTTCCATGGACAACTGGACCCACCTGCTCGAAAAACGTAAGTACTTGCAGGGCCGCAAGGATTCCACGGTGGGTTGATGCGGAATCAGTCGCAAGACACTCATGGCGCTGCTGCACTGCAAGCGCGGCTAGCAAACGTCGAGCAATTACTACAGACAGATCCCGCGGCTGCTGATGCGGCGGCGGCCGACATCCTGCAGGAATTTCCCGGCAACCCAATGGCGGGACTTTTTCAAGGCATAGCCAGACGCCTGACTGGTGATGCAGCCGGGGCGGTCCGGGCACTGCGGCCAGTGTGCCAGAACGTACCGGAAGCGCCGCTGCCGCATCTGCAACTGGGAATCGCGTTGCGGGAATCGCAAGATATGGCGGGAGCCATACAGGCGGTACGCCGAGCGGTTGAGGCGAAGGTCGATTTCAGCGACGCTTGGTATGTTTTGGCGGACCTGTTGATCGAATCCGGAGACAGGCAGGGGGCCGATCAGGCATTCGCGGAGTATGTCCAGCATTCGGCGCAAGATCCATTGCTGCGCCAGGCCAGGGACTTGCTACGGGAAGATTGCATTGAAGATGCCGAGCGCCTGCTGCGTAGTCATGTCGAAAGCCATCCAGTGGACGTCGTGGCGCTTTGCATGCTTGCCGACATCGCTGAGCGTTACGGCAATTTGCCGGAGGCCTATGTCTTGTTGAGCGATTGCGTAGAGCTCGCGCCCAGCTTTACTCTTGCTCGTCACAATCGCGCCGTTGTGATGTTGCATCAGAACATGGCCGAAGAGGCGCTGCCGGAGATCGACCAGCTGCTCGCCGTTGATCCCAGCAACCCCGCCGTTCGCAAGCTGCGCGCCGCTGTCCTCGTCCGGCTCCTGGAGCACGAGGAATCAATCGGTACCTGCGAGGCGTTGCTGGACGAAGATCCAAACCAGCCCGAAGTCTGGACCAGCCTCGGCCATATGCTGAAATCGGTCGGGCGCCGCGATGAGTGTATCGCGGCATACAGTAAGGCAATCGAGTTGCGTCCGTCATTCGGGGAGCCATACTGGAGCATGGCGAATCTGAAGATTCGCAAGCTCCCGGATGCCGAACTCGCGTCTCTTGAAAGGCACCTGCAGATGTCCGAGCTACAACCGTCGGATCGAATTAATATGCACTTCGCTGCCGGCAAGGCCCTGGAGGACCGACAGCAATTCGAAGAGTCGTTTCAGCATTATGCCGAGGGCAACCGTCTGCGACTCGAAAGGAAACCGTACAACTACGGCGAACTCGTCGATCACATCCGGCGTTCGAAACAGCTGCTAAGCAAAGAGTTCTTTGCAGAACGACAGGGGCTCGGGGCGAATGCGGCCGATCCGATATTCGTGCTGGGCCTGCCGCGTGCCGGATCGACGCTCGTCGAACAGATTCTGGCGAGCCATTCCGCAGTTGAAGGGACGATGGAGCTTCCCTACATTGGCGCTATTGCGAAGTCCCTTGACCAGTGGCAGAGGGACTCCGGTACAGAACGATACCCAGAGGTTCTCGCCACACTGGACCAGGATACATTGTGTCAGCTTGGCGAAGCTTATCTTGACAAGACACGGCCGCACCGCAAACTGGGTAGAGCATCGTTCGTCGACAAAATGCCGAACAATTACGCGCACATAGGTCTGATCCACCTGATATTGCCGAATGCACGCATCATCGACGTCCGGAGACACCCGATGGCTTGCGGCTTCTCACTATTCAAGGAGCATTTCGCAGGAGCGCAGAATTTCAGTTATAGCTTGGAGACTATCGGCAAGTATTATCGCAGTTATGTCGCCCTGATGGCGCATTGGGACGACGTCCTGCCCGGCCGGGTGCACCGGGTTACCTACGAATCCCTGGTGGCGGATACCGAGCACGGGATACGGCGGTTGCTCGAGTACTGCGGACTGCCTTTCGAAGATACATGCGTGCGCTTTTACGAAAATAAGCGCGCGGTTAACACGGCGAGTGCCGAGCAGGTTCGCGAGCCGATCAACCGGAAAGGCATCGATCATTGGCGTCATTTCGAACCTTGGCTGGAACCGCTCAAGGCAGAACTGGGCCCGCTCCCGGAGACATATTCCAAAGTGGAATAAAACGGCATGCTGTGGGCTCCCGCCCATTTTGTGGCCTATTAACCGATTCTAGTTAGCGGATTCTAAGCGTTGTTGCAATTTCGCAACACGCTCTGCGGCTATCGCGTATTGTATCTGCGCCTATTGCTTATTGTATCTGGGCCAATTGCGTATTGTAAATGTATCTATTTGGTGGCATATTTGCCCGCTAGGGGTGCGTTTGTATCAATAGCGCAACGTTTGCAAGAGCTTTCAAAGAACATTAGGCGAAGGGGAGAAGCACATGTCGAGAACACAACCACTGTCTCTAGCGGTGCGACGGGCGCTATACGGCACTGCTATTGCGTCTGTCGCGGCCAGCGGGCCGGTTTTTGGTCAGGACCAGCGCGAAGAGGTCCTTGAAGAGATCATTACGACGGGATCACGCATCGCGATGGACGCCAACCTGTTGTCGTCCAGTCCCGTGACAACAGTAAACGCTGATGAAATTGTCAAGACTGGTATTACTCGAGTCGAAAACCTGGTCAACGACTTGCCACAGATGGTTCCGGAGTTCACCGCCAATGATTCTAACGGTTCGACAGGCACGGCAACGCTAGACCTTCGAGGGCTCGGCAGCGATCGCACACTGGTGCTGACCAACGGTCACCGCATGGGCTTCGGAGATCCATTCGCCCTCGCGCCGGACATTAACCAGATACCGGGCAACCTCGTAGAGCGAATCGAGATCCTGACGGGCGGTGCATCGTCGGTATACGGAGCGGACGCTGTCGCTGGTGTCGTGAACTTCGTCATGAAGGACGACTACGAAGGTTTCGAGCTCGATTACCAGTACTCGGGTTACTATCATGACAATGACAGCGGGTTCATGGAGGACCTGCTGAACCAGAACGGCTACGAACAGGCACCCGGTAGCCCCACAGACGGTGAGGCTATCGACATCACGATGATCATGGGCGTCAATTCCGGCGACGGCCGCGGCAACGTGACTGCCTATCTCGGATACCGCGATATCAACGCGGTACAACACGGCGACCGTGACTACAGCGCGTGCGCGTTGAGCAGCGGCGGTGTTGGCGAGACCTGCGCCGGCTCTGCGACGATCCCGACCGGGCTGTTCTCGCCGTTTAACGGTGTCGACTATTTCACCGTTGAGGGTGACCAGTTCATTCCGTGGGATTATTCGTATTACAACTACGGTCCGCTGAACTACTTCCAACGGCCGGATGAGCGCATAACCGCTGGCGTGTTTGGCCATTACGAGGTTAGCCCGGGTATCGAGGCTTACACGGAAATCATGTACATGGACGACCGCACGACGGCGCAGATTGCTCCGTCCGGTAACTTCTTCCGTACGAGCTCGATTTCGTGTGACAATGTTTTGCTGTCGGCGCAGCAGCTCGGCACCCTTGGTTGCACTGATACGAGCACGAACGCTGACGGATCGGCGGCACAAACCGCTCCTTTTTACATCGGACGGCGCAACGTCGAGGGCGGACCGCGTTTCGATGACCTGCGTCACACAAATTGGCGTGGCCTGCTCGGATTCCGGGGTGATATTGGTGACAACTGGACGTGGGATGTCTCCGGTAACTTCAGCCGCTTGCGCTACAGCCAGGTCTACCAGAACGACCTGTCGATCACGCGCATTGCGCGCGCCATTGATGTCGTCGACGATGGCACGGGCACTCCGGTCTGCCGGACTGCGCTCAGCGGTGTCGATTCGAGTTGCGTGCCCTGGAACATCTACCAGACAGACGGCGTAACCCCTGCGGCGCTCAACTACATCACGCTGCCGCTGTTCGCGAAGGCCGACCTGGAGCAGGATCAGTATGTTGCCTTCGTGACTGGTGACTTGACGGATGCCGGCGTGGCGCTTCCGACTGCGGACGATGGCGTAAAGGTCGTGCTCGGTTTCGAATATCGCGAAGATACCTTCGAATTCAATCCTGATCAGGGATTCACGACCGGCGATGGCGCAGGCCAGGGTGGCCCGACGCCGGGCGTTATTGGCACAAATGATGTCACCGAATTCTTCACTGAAGTTAAGATACCCCTTGTCGAGGGTCGTACGGGCTTCGAGTCGTTGTCGTTGGATCTGCGCTATCGCTACTCCGACTATGACCTGGGCGGCACGACCGATACTTATAACTACGGTGGTGAATGGACGCCGGTCGAGGACATCATGGTACGTGGCGGCTTTTCGCGTGCAGTTCGCGCGCCGAATATCCGTGAACTGTTCCAGCCGACGAATATCGGCTTATGGGCAGGTAACGACCCCTGTGCCGGCGCAACACCGGTCCTGAGCCAGGCGGAGTGTGCTAACACGGGTGTTAGCGCAGCGCAGTACGGCACGGTCCCGGCGAGTCCGGCGGGTCAGTACAATGCTATTTTCGGTGGCAACCCTCAGTTAGACGTCGAGACGTCGGATTCCACGACGATTGGCGCCGTCTGGACGCCGTCCGGCGGGATCTTCGAAGGCCTCACGATCAGCTTTGACTACTGGGATATCGAAGTGGACGACGCTATCGCAGGCGGTTTGGGTGAGGAATTCACGATTAATCAGTGTGCAGCAACGGGCGATGCAACCTTTTGTGACCTGATCCAGCGCGGTCCCAACGGCAATCTGTGGATCCAGGACAACGCGTTCGTTGTCTCGACGGACCTGAATATCGGTTTCTTCGAGGTCAAAGGCTACGACATATCAGTCACATACCCCTGGGCGGTCGCGGACGGGCACGACCTGGACTTCAATTATCGCGGCTCGATTCTCGACAGCTTCGAACAGCAGCCCATCCCGGGAGGCCCTGTCGATGAGTGCAAGGGTACCTGGGGCGGTAACTGCGGTCGTCCGCGGCCGGAGTACAAGCACACGTTCTACACTACGTGGTCGACACCCTGGGATCTGGGCTTTACCCTGGGTTGGCGTCACGTCGGGGACGTCGATGAGTTCGGGCAGGATCGCTACACGGCAGATTCGCAGGACTACTTCGACCTCTCAGGCATTTATACGACGGAGTTGTGGGATACGACGACGACCATTAGCTTCGGTCTGAACAATGTCGCTGACGAGGAGCCGCCATTCAATGGCCTTATCAATAACGCGAGTTTCAGTAACGGCAACACGTTCCCGGGAAGCTATGATGCGCTTGGCCGCTATTGGTTCGTCGGCGTTAACATCGCCTTATAATCGGCGAATCCAGACCTAGCAAGACGGATGGCGGGCTCTTGCAGCCCGCCATTTCGTTATTGCTCATACCACTCCATGCAGTACGACCCAGCAGCCGCTGACAAAAATTCCAAGTTACCCCGATTACTACGGCAGGCTTATGATGCTCACCAGGCGGGGGAGCTGGATCGTGCCTTCAATATCTACCGTCGCTTCCTCGCTGACGACCCGGGGAACCCGACGGCCCTGCAACTGCTTGGCCTGTTGCACTCGAATCGTGGGGACTACCCGGCTGCAATCACGTTGATGAGGGAATCTCTGCGGATGTTTCCCGATCAGCCCGAGGTTTTCAACAACCTGGGGAACGCCTACTTGAAATACGGGCGGCTGGGCGATGCCGTCGAGTGCTATATTCGCGCGCTGGAGCTATATCCGAACTACGCCGAAGCGTTCCGGAACATGGGCGTTTGCTATCTGAAGCTCGAACAGTTTGACCTCGCGCGCGAAGCGCTCCGCCGGGGCCTCGAGATTCAGCCGGATGACCCGGAAATGTGGTTGGGTTTGGGCAATACTCACAGGAACGAGTCCGATTACGAAGAGGCAATACGTTCCTACGAGAAGGCGCTCGAACTGAATCCGGACTATGCAGCGGCACATCACAACATCGGTCTATGCAAGCGCATGATGATGCGAGCCGACGAGGCGATTGATCATTACGAGAAAGCACTATCGCTTGGATTAAACATCGGCGAATTGCAGCACAACCTCGGCAACGCGAGGATTGACAGGAGAGACGTCTTCGGCGCGATCGACGCTTATCGCAAAGCGATAGAACTCGATCCCGGTCGTATCGAGAGTCACCGCAACCTGAATTCCCTGTTGTGGCAACAAGAACTCTCCGATGAGTATCTGAATTCGTATGAAGAGGCGCTAAAGCTGGACCAGTCTGCGATCGAATTGCGCCAGGCTTGGGCAATCGCACTAACCCAGCAGGACGCGTTCGAGGAGGCAGCTAGGGTTCTCGAAGAAGGGCTCTCGCATACGCCCGAGTCCAGCGAGTTGACGAGCCTGCTTGCTTACAGTCTCGAAGGTCAGGGACGCTGGGACGAGGCGCTCAAGGTGCACGAATCAGCCGTCGCGATGGAGGACTCGGTGCCTAATCACCAGGTCAGCTACGCGCGTGCCCTACTTGCATGTCAGCGTCCCGACGAGGCGCTGGTGCACGCCGAATCGGCGGCCCAGAAGATCCCGATGGACCAGCGCGCGCTTGCGTACCTGGGCCTGTGCTGGCGCCTGATGGGTGACGAGCGGGATGCGTTCCTGAACGACTACGAAAACCTGGTCCAGTCGTTCGAGTTACCCGTGCCCGAGGGGTACTCCACTGGCGGAGAATTCAATGAGCGTCTGAAATCCGTGCTCGACCGCATGCATATCGGTAAACGCCATCCGCCCGAACAGACTCTGCGTGGGGGTAGTCAGACCTACGGCGATCTGTTCCAACTCGGCGACCCCGAGATTCGTCACTTGGTGGCTAGCCTGAGAGAATGCATCAGGGAATATATAGCTTCTTTCCCGATGAGTCCGCGGCATCCGTTATTCTCGCGCCGGACGCGCGGTTTCGACTTCTCCGCGTCCTGGTCCGTTCGCCTGGCGCGATGTGGTTTCCATACCATGCACACCCATCCCTTAGGTTGGATCAGCTCTGCCTACTATGTAAACGTGCCCAAGGAGGTCTCGGACTCCGACGCACACGGCGGCGGCATCAAGTTCGGCGAGCCCGACATCGACCTGGGCGCCGCAGGCGAAGCGAGTCGGATCATTCAGCCGACGGCCGGACGACTCGTGCTCTTTCCGTCGTACATGTGGCACGGCACGATACCGTTCGAGTCAGACGAGCCGAGGATGACCGTCGCATTCGACGTTGTGCCGAAGAAGTCGTGAACGTATCACGACAGATCATGCAGGCATTCCAGCGCGCGCAGCAGTTGCATGCCCAGGGCCGCCTACCTGAAGCCGAGCAGGCGTATAGCGAGATTGCCACGCCGGGCGAGCACCGCGAGGCCGTGCTGCTTGCGCTGGCTGAACTGTATCTCCAATCGAGGCGCCTCGATCAGGCGATAGAGACGCTGAGCGCACTCACCGAAGAGGCGCCGGATGAGCTCTCCTATTACGTGCGCCTGGTCAATCTGCTTGAGCAAGGCGGTCAGCCGGACGCCGCGATCGAGCAGTATCGCCGATTCCTGGCTCGCCATCCGGACTCGCCAGACGCGCATTTCAATCTCGCTCTAGTCTGTAAGAATGCGATGCGTTACGGAGAGGCGGAATCCGAGTACATGGAGTCGATTCGACTCGGCATAAGTGGCGTCGAGGAAGTCTATTCGAATCTCGGCGTGCTTTACTCTGCGATGCGGGAACCCGACAAAGCCCAGGAGATTTACGAGAAAGCGGTCGCTATCGATGCACGCTACGTTCCGGCGCTCTTCAATCTCGCGGGACTGCACGAAGAGCGAGGTGACAAGGGCCGGGCACTTGAGCTTTATCGTCAGATACTGTCGTTCCAGCCCCAGCACTGGGAGTCGCTTTCGCGAATTGCGTACGCGACTCGGGTCACCGCCGAAAACGACGGCATTGTCGATGAGCTCGTGCGTGGCATTGATAGCGCAAGCAATGACCCCGAGGGGAGAGAAGGGCTGTACTTTGCCCTTGGCAAGGTCTACGACGATCTCGGTCGCTATGACGAGGCATTCGATGCCTTTCGCTCCGGCAATGAGCTCGCCAAGTCGCACAACGTGCGCTGGGACCGTGCGGCCACGGAACGAGGCATCAGTGGCGTGATGTCGCTTTTCGATGAATCGTGGCTAAATCATGCAACGACCTCCTTCGACGCATCACCGATTTTCGTGTGTGGGATGTTTCGATCCGGCTCGACACTAATCGAACAGATACTCGCCGGGCACCCGTCGATAAAAACCGCCGGAGAATTCGACTATCTTCCCTGGCTAATCAAGCGCTGGTTCTCGCCATACCCAGACAGAGTACGCGATATTTCGACGGATGAGCTCAGCATGGTGGCCGGGGAGTATGTGTCAAAACTGCAGGAGTTATTCCCCGGCGCGACACATGTAACGGACAAGCGGCCCGACAATTTTCTGCACCTCGGATTAATCGCGGCGATGTTCCCGTCATCGCGGATCGTATATACGAAGCGTAATCGACTGGACAACTGCCTGTCGGTGTACTTTACGCGCCTGCGTGGATTGGGCTACGCGACTGATCTTGGCGACATCGCGCACTACCACGAACAGCACGAACGCCTGATGGCGCACTGGCAGGCGATATTGGGCGATAGGCTGTTTGTTGCCGACTATGACGAGCTCGTCAGTGATCCGGAATCAATACTGCGCGCATTACTTGGTTTCCTGGGACTGCCGTGGGATGACAGGTGTCTGCAATTCCAGGATGCGGCTGCGCTGGTCAAGACGGCAAGCGTGTGGCAAGTACGCGAATCGCTGTATGCGCGTTCGAGCGGGCGCTGGAAGAACTACGAGCGCCATGTGGCCGACATAAGCGACTTCCATTGAGGCTGAGACGCTCAGGATCGAGTCGCTAGAAGTACCCACGCCAGGGGTTCGCCACGATCGGGAACCACAAGTGCGTCACGCCGTGCAAACTCAAAGCCACCGACTTCGACCCGCCGGCATAGACCCTCAAAAGCGCGGGCATCGATCGCGGACTCGCACATCGATTGCATGCGCCCCGCATATGCTTCGATTTCCGTCTGCATGCGTCGAAGCCATTCCAGCAATTCAGCCGGATCGTAGTTCTGCATGCGCTCGTGAATCGTGCGAATGTCCCGGTAAAGCCTCAAGATCGTGCCGTCCGCGACACCGGTGCCATATTGCTTCATAACCGACTCCATCGCGCGAACCGCAGGAGCGAATTTCCTGGCGGCGGCTTTATACTTGCTTTGATCCGCGCCGCGGACCACCTTGAGCCCTTCATCGAACATGGCTATCGCAAGCGGGGTGACATTGGCCGCCGTCACCTGTCTGATTGCATCGGCACTGGCGGCGCATTGCCTGTATATTCCACCATGGCGGTGATGAATCAGCATAGCAAGCTGCCCGTGCGGCGACGCCAGTCGCATTGCTTCATCAATCGCATCCAGACCGGCGTACTCAATGCCGAACTGGCTGGTGACGACATCATATTGCGCCGATTGCAGCGGAATGCTGCTAACATCTGCGACGATCCCATGGGCGTTCGGATATCTTTGTAGGAGTGACTGGATCGCCGACTTCGAAATATCGATACACGTGAATTCGGGGACTTGTTTGCCGAATACTGATGTCGCGCTTTCGATGACTGCGCCACTCCCACTCGCGAAATCCAGAACGCTGAGATCCTTGAACTTGTCCCGATTGTCTCCAAAGAACTCTTTCCAGAACCCAAGTACAACTGGATGGCTTGTGCCCCCGGCAGAGTATGCGCCGCCATGCTGAGACCCTTGCCAATACTTGTCCCAGCTGTCTGACAGCTGGGGAGAATCGGGCTCGCTATCGCCCATCAGCGAATATCCTTGGCGACACGATGCTCATTCCAGTCGGGTGTTTAGGATCTTGATGAGAGTCTGCAGATGCTTTTCGTAGCGTTTCCATCGGTTAATCGACGAAGTGTAGAGCGGCTGGTGGACCGCCATGCTGTTCAGATTATTAACGGCACGTCGATTCTCGTTGAATGCCCGGCACCGTTCGTCCCATTCCAGTCCAATATAGTCAATGAGCTGACGGCTGATAACTTCCGGATTTTCAATTAAATTTTCATATCGAACCTCAAGGATCGCGGCGCCGAAAATACTGTGCCAGTGTGCCATAAGCTTTTCGTAGCCGCGATAAAACTGCCCCAGCTCGGCCAGATCGTAGGCGTATGGATTGCCAGTTGCGTAAGAGTTGAAGTAATTGGAAATACAGGTATCGAGTGCATTGCGTGTGCAGTGAATGATTCGGCACTTGGGGAAGAGCGTTCGGATCAGGCCAATCCGCGCGAAATTCCCTGGCATCTTGTCCGTTACGCGCTTTGCGCTGTTCGAGTATGGTGCGATCGCATCGACATACCTCCCGGCATATTTCATTATCGTGCCCTGGTCACACTCGCGCATACTCCGGGGGTAAGGAGCAATACGTTCAAGCTGCGCGGTCAGCTCGGATTCGAGCTGTCCCATGATTTCCAGTTCGCCTGCGCCGTACACATCGGGATGACTTGAAACAATCTGCTCGACGAGACTCGTACCGGACCGATGCATGCCGACGATGAAGACCGGCAATTGAGAGTCCGACCCTTCGGGACCGACGTCGCCAAAAAAATCTTCTGTATTTGCATCAATCAGCCTGTCGACGTAACGGGACCAGACAGCCGCATCATACTCGACGGACCTCCGTTCCAGATCGTTTGCTTTCCGGAAGTTCTCGAATGCTTTGTCGAATTCTTTCGCTTCGTTGTACACTATACCAAGTGTAAAGTAGCATTGTGCTCTGTCGGCTGCGGTCAAAGAACTCGATGCCAAGCGTTCTTCGAGATCGGAGGGCTGGAGTCTCGTCGGATCGAGCCTTGCCAGGTTTCGACAGGCATCTATGTAGTCGGGCCTGATCATTCGCGCGCGTTCATAGTGCTCGATAGCGCTATCCCATTGCCCCAACTCGTCGAGGACATTGCCGAGGTTATTGTGCGCCTCGGCGTAGTCGGGATCTATGGATAACGCGCGGCGATAGTGCTCAACGGCTTCTTCAGGCCTTCGGGATTCGTCAACCGCGAAACCCAGGTTAAAGTGAGCAACAGCCAGGTTCGGGTCGATCGCTATGGCCTGCTGATAGCATCCGATCGCCTCCTGTCGTTTACCCTGGGCATGCAGAACGCTGCCCAGATTGACTTGCGCCCCGGCATAACCAGGCGTGATGGCCAGTGCTTTTTTGTGATGAGAGACGGCGTCTTCAAGCTGGCCGAATTCCTGGAGCAGGTTTCCGAGATTGCTGTGCGCCTCGGCGTAGTTGGGCATGATCGACAAGGCTTTTCGGAAATGATCCAGCGCCTCCGTCGTCCGGCCCAGCTCCTTCAGAACCAGACCGAGGTTGTTGTACGACAATACCATGTCGGGGTCGAGTTCGACTGCCCGTTGGTAATGCGCGACCGCATCTTCAATGTTACCAGTCTGCTTGTACGCGTTGCCAAGGTTGTTGTGAGCACCGGCAAAGTCAGGCTTTATCGCGATGGCCTGCTTGTACCTTGCGATGGCCGTTTGGACATCCCCGAGCGCCAGGTGCGCTTCTCCCGAAATATTGAAGTAGTTCGGTTCATCGGCCTTGATTTCTATCGCCTTTTCACTGAGCCGGGCTGCGTCATCGAACCGACCCAGTTGGAGGTTGAGCACACTCATCAGGTAGAGGATTTCAGGATGATGGGGTTGCTCATCCAGGATCGAATCGTAGATCGCCTTGGCTTCCATCAGGCGCCCTGACTGATGGTGCCGTAGTCCGGCCTTCGCTCGTTCGGAAATGTCCAGCGACATAATATCTGTAGTCAAAGTATTAGAAGGCACGCGGATCGTCGCACCTAGATCAATCGCTTATACGACAGTCTACATTGTCATTGACCTTCCCGAAACTCCTGTAGAATACCGGTACCGCAACCCAGGATGCCGTAGATGCAAGACAGCAACGTACCCCCCAAGAACATCCTTATTGCCGGCGGCGGCAGCGCCGGCTGGATGACTGCGAGTGTTTTTCTGCGGAGCCTGGGTCGGGCCGGTAGCAAGATCACATTGATCGAGTCGCCAAACATTCCAGCGATCGGCGTGGGCGAAGGAACGACGCCGTTGTTCAAGAGGTTCCTGGGATTTCTCGGGGTTTCCGAAGAAGAGTTCATAGCCGAGTGCAAGGCGACTTACAAGCATGGCATCGAGTTTCCGGGCTGGACTAGTAGCGAGGAGTTTGAAACCTATTTTCATCCATTCGCTTCACCTTCTTACAGATACTACGAGCAGGAGTTTTTCGATAACTGTAATCGTAGGCGAAACGGTGAGGTGGCGAATACTGACCCGTCGGGGTTCTTCTTCAACGCGGAACTTGCGATTCAACGAAAGGCGCCGGTCCGAGAGACGCCAAGAAATACGGACAACATGGACTACGCCTATCACTTCGATACGGCCTTTATGGCGGACTTTCTCAAGCAGCGTTGTATCGATGAAGGTATACGGTACGCCGTTGACGACATTAGCGACGTCGTCGTCGGTAACGACGGCAATCTAAGTCACCTCGAGACAGTAAACAGCGGCGAATTGCATGCCGATTTTTTTGTCGATTGCACAGGGTTTCGGCGCATGTTGCTCGGCAAGATACTCGACTCGGAGCCGATTTCCTATGGAGACCGCCTGTTCAACAACAGCGCTGTCGTTATCAGAACGCCTGTGCCGGCAGAAGTCGATCTGCCGCCGTACACGGAGTCTACTGCGCTCAAGTGCGGCTGGGCGTGGCGCATTCCCTTGATGAACAAGATCAGCTGGGGCTACGTTTTCAGTGCAGATTACACGACTCGCGAAGACGCCGAACAGGAGCTGCGTGAACATATCGCCGCGGATCCCCTTGGCGAAGATGCCACTGGCATCACGCCTCTGCACATTAAGTTGTCGTCGGGACGCGTAGATGAGCATTGGAAGCGGAACTGCCTGGCCGTCGGGTTATCGCAGGGATTTATCGAGCCACTTGAGGCAACCGCGCTAGGTCTGACGCAGTTCACAATCAATCGCTTCATTACTTACTTCAGTCGGGGCGGGTTCCAAGCAACGAACCGTGACCATTTCAACGACATTATCAACGAGGCCTTCGACCGCACGATCGACTACATCCAGATGCACTACAAGTTGAGTACGAGAAACGACACTCAGTACTGGCGCGACTGCAGCGCGAACGAAAACATAACACCAACGATGCGCGCCATTATCGAAGGGTGGGAAAAACCGTCCGTCGATTTCATATCGATCCTGAAGCAACAGGTACACCGTTCGTCATACGCACCGTACTCCTGGTACTGCATTCTGTCGGGCATGGGCCGATACAGTGATGACACCATGAGTCGGGAGCGACCGCCGATCAGCAATCCCTACGCGGAGGAAGTGAGGGCATACAGAAGTCATCGGCATTACGTGGAGAGCCTGCAGGAATAAAGTGCCCGGGATGGTCAGTGATCTGCTGATGACTTAGCGGAGCGCCTGAAACGCTGCGGGCTCATTTTCTCGGGAATTCACGAATCCATTGCGAGAAGATCCATTTTTCGCCGGACGTGGGCGGCAACCCCGCATGTATCGTGTTGTGATCGGGAACGCCATCGGCATTGATGTTCGTAAACAGTAGCGCGTCACCCTTAGCGCCGACATGTTTTACGCCGATGCGCGTGAAGTGCGTCTCTCCTCCCGTAAAATCGTCGTTCAGATAAATCAAAAACGTGTGGGTACGCTGGCCGCGTATGGCGAGCTCGCTGGCGTATGCCGGTTCTGCGGGATCGAGATAATCGAAATGCTCGGCGAAGGTCTCGCCGGGCGCATAGTGCAGAATCTTCGGGATCTCCATTGCCTGATCGCGCCGTTGCGTTATATTGCCAATGAGACCGCGAAGCACGAACGTAAGGACGCCGCCCGTCTCGACGTCAAGATCGCACTGGGAATTCGTTCGCCGATAATCCTCGGTGGTACCGCCTGTATTCTTGTCGTAGATTGTCGCGCGAGCCAGCCGGTCCTCAGCTTGCGCAACCAGCCAGTCGCAGGCCGGTGCCGGTGCAAAATGCTTGATGACCTGAATGCGAGGGGCTTCGCGAATCGTCTGTATTTCCGGAGGCGAATGCCACGCGCGGAGATCGATCTGATCACGCATATCGGCCCAATCCTCGCCGGCAATGGGGCTGCCAGACGGCCCCCCGGCGATAATTCGCAGAGAGCTCTGCGCCGGTTCATGGCCCAGTTCGGCTGCGCGCACCAGGTGGTCGAATGCCACATCCCAATTCCGGGTCCCCCAGAAAGAAGAGCTTGATATTGTCGCAGCCAGGAAGGCGCCCACTGCGTCACCCGCCAGAGCGGCTTGCTCGATCAGCGCCACACCACGCGCCGGATTAGACGGCGCGTCTCTTGCCATCAAATACCGTACTCCGAGGCGCACCGCCGCGCCCGAATCTCCTTGTCTAGCCGCGTTCTCAAGCGCACTGAGTCGCTCGCCGCCGCCTGCCGCGGCGAGCTCGGCAGATGAGTCGCTTCTGGCACGCCCGACCTGGCTCGGGCTCAACGAGCCACAACAATCCTTGTACTCCTTACTGCTTCCGCATGGGCAGGGGCTACTGTCGCTAATTTGGGTCATCAATTCTCGCAAGCATTGCGGACCTTCCGAACGGTATCAAGTTTAAGGCCGAGGACACCAATAGCAAAGGGCGTTATCGGCATATACGTGTACTCAGTCGAGCAGTCCAACCGGTCGTTAAGTCGCTATCGGTGATTCCCGAAAAGAGATCAAACGCCACCGCCGGAGCTGGGCGAACAGGCGAATCAGGAACGTCTCCGGCATCGGTCCGAGCTTGCCGCGAATGTGGTTGAAGACCTCGTCGGCCTTCATGCTGCCGTCCATTGCCCCGCCGAGCAAAAGGTCGAGAATTGCGAGGGTCGTCTCGTCACGCAAACCGAACTCGTGAGGTCCCCACGGCGTCCCGACCCGGAAGATTGCTCCGTCTCCCGACGGCGGCCGGCGGACAGCTTGCGGCTCGACGAGAAAATAGGGATAAAGCTCGCCTAGCGACTGATAGCCTGGCTTCTTCGTTACAACCTTACCGTCAAAAACGCACGCATCGAGCTGGGTCAGCAACAGGCACCACAAGGCGTCCTCCGGGGTCTCGACGATCGGCTCGCCCATCACGTTCAGCGAAGTATCGAGCAGAATCGGGACGCCGGTCCGCTCCCCGAACTGTTTGACGAGATCGTAATAGTCGCCGTTGACTGTCTTGGTCACGGTCTGTACGCGCCCGGTCCCGTCGACGTGCGCGACCGCCGGCACGAGATTGCGTTTGTTCTCCTTGAACTTCATCACCCTTAGCATGAATGGGCTCTCGGGATCGACGCCGTCCACGTCGAACCAGTTCTCAACCTCTTCAAGCGGGATGACGGGTGCGAATGGGCGAAATGCTTCGCGGTGCTTGACGCGGCTGTTGAGTTTTTCTTTGGCGTCGGCCTGACGGGGGTCGCAAAGAATACTGCGCTGCCCAAGCGCACGAGGCCCCAGCTCCGATGGACCCGTGAACCAGGCGACGATCTTGCCATCGACGAGCAAATCAGCTGCGATGCCTACGGTGTCGTCTGTTTCCTGAGTCTGTACAGACGGGGTTTCCTCGATGGCCGTCACGACGTCGCCGGCGCTATAGGTCGCGCCAAAGCCGTCGCGTTCGAGAGCTTGCGGCGAGTAAGCGCCGGTCAGGTGCCACAGACCGTGGTAGGCGGCGCCGATTGCAGGTCCGGAATCCTCGGCAGCCGGCATTATGTACACCCGGTCGAAGTCGGTTTCGCGAATAATGCGTTCATTGGCCACGCTGTTGAGCGCGACACCACCGGCGTAAACGAGATTACGGCATTGGCATTGCTCCCGTACTCGGCCAACGAAATAGAGCAACGCATGCTCGAGTGCATTCTGCACCGAGCAGGCGAGATCTTCGTAGCGGTGCTTGTCGTTTGGCCAGCGATCCGGGCGTGTGAAACGCTTGGGGACATCGTCGAAGAATTCGAAACGTCCATCGCGGATCTCGAAGAACTCACCCGGATCGATCGTCGGTGATCCGTATGGCGCGAGCCCCATGACTTTTCCCGCCTCCATCGGATCCCCAAAAATCTGCGCGGCCGCCGCCGAGTACATACCACCGAGGCTGCCGAACGTCGGCATTGACGCGCCGACAGGCGGCAGGTTGAGCCACCGGCCCTGCTCGACCATATGCTTCTCGAGTGCTTTAAGTGTCGTGCCCGAGGCATGATATATAGAGTCGGTCTCGCCGCCGACAAAGGAAGAGTCGATTACCGCGTTCTTCTCGTCGTCGGAGAGATCGTGAGTCGGTGATCCCATGCCGTCCACGATCAGCGCGGCGGCCTCGTCAAATCCGGACGTGGCGAAAGCGCTTATCGCATGGCCGGCGTGATGCGAGATGTGCAATGTGGATATACCGTTGGCTCGCACATTGAGCATGCGATTCGCCGTGATCTCGTTCTCAGGCAGATGAGCGGCTTTCTGCGCGCAGAGAACGACGACATCGAGGTCGACAGCTCTGATCCCGCCCGAATCGAGACAGTATTTCACCGCCAGCGATGGAAGCGCTCCGTACAGTCGGGCGCGCTTCTTGCCGACGAGTCGCTCCTCCTGAATAGCGGCCACGATGCGATTACCGTGCAACAGGCACGCGGCGCCGTTATGCGAGGCGCTGATTCCGAGGACCCAAGGGTTACTAGCGGTGGACATTTGTATTTGGCTGATTGCTTTCGACGGAGTTGCC
>CAZKZE010000059.1:0-19711 GCA_964557165.1 uncultured Woeseiaceae bacterium | reverse complement strand
CTCGATACACGCATGGAAGGGAGTTATTTCACACTGTTCCTGATTGCGCTTGTCGGTGCGATATCCCTGGTCTCGTTAGGTCTCGTTGTCTCCGCACGAGTGACCAGCGAGGAACTTGCGGGCGGCCTCCTCAACCTGATCAACTGGCCAATGATGCTGCTTTCAGGCGTCTGGTTCTCGCTCGAAGGCGCCGGCGAGACCGTGCGGGGAATGTCGCAGATATTTCCGCTGACCCATATCCTCGACTCCGCCCGAGCCGTTATGCTCGACGGCGCTACGCTGACGGACGTGGCTCCGAGTCTCGCTGCGCTCACTGTCCTGAGCGGGGTTTTTCTTGCGATTGGTTCCGCCATATTCCGATGGGAGCAATACTAGGTAATGAAATACGCACTCGTTGATATCGGCGCGAATCTCGCGCATGACAGTTTTGACGATGACCGCGATGAAATGATGCAACGCGCGGCCGATGCCGGTGTCGCGACAATGATCGTGACCGGCTCCAGCGACGACAGCAACCTGCGGGCGGCACAATTGGCCGAAACCAGCGACGGCGTATTGTTTTCAACAGCCGGCGTGCATCCGCATCACGCATCGGACTACACCGACGAAAGTGATGCGCTGATTCGCTCGCTCACGGACAAGGACGTCGTTGTCGCCGTTGGCGAATGTGGCCTCGACTATTTTCGAAATTTCTCACCACGAGAGGCGCAGCTCAGTGCATTTCGCCGACAGCTCGATATCGCCAGGGAGACCGGGCTGCCGGTATTCCTGCACCAACGTGACGCGCATGACGATTTCATTGAGGTCCTGGAGCCTGCATTGCCCGACCTGTCTCGGGCCGTCGCACATTGCTTCACGGGCGAAGGTGAGTCGCTGCGCGAATATCTTGCGATGGGTCTCTATATCGGCGTGACCGGCTGGATTTGCGATGAGCGACGCGGCAAACACCTGCACGATATTGTTCATATTATTCCGGACAACAGGCTGTTGATCGAAACCGATGCTCCGTACCTGATGCCCAGGACGATTCAGCCGAAACCGAAGACACGCCGCAACGAGCCAATGTACCTGACCGAAGTGTTAAAAGTGGTGGCGGAAGCTCGTGACCAAAGCGTCGATCATGTCGCCGAGATTACGTCTCGGAATGCCCGGCGCTTTTTCGACTTGCCGCCTTCTGGATGAGCTCCCAGTGGGGCTTAAAGGCCTCGATCTTGAATTTCGCCGCATTCTTGTCCGGTTCACCGAAGTCGGCGACCAACTGATCGACATTGCAGACCAGGCTCGGAGTGCCTTTCGCAAACTCAGCCCCGTCCAGGAATACGACTCGACCGGCGACCGGGACTTGCCGGACGATTTGCCGTACTGCGGCAATCCGATCGTACAATGAGGGCTGGGGGTTGGGAAAGGTGTAGCGGCGGTCCGCTGCGATGACGGTCCAGTCCTGCATCTTGTCGCCGCCAAACACGGCTCCCTGGACGTCCTTCACCTCCAGGATCAGCAGACCCTGTGAAGTCAGGAGCAACTGGTCTACCTGGATTTCGCCTTCATCAGCGCTCGGGATCACCAGTGCTTCGATGCGTTGATACCCGATCTCAGTCAGTGCTTTCTCGAGGGAGCTGCCACCTGCGAAGAAACGGCGATAGACAAACCATATGACCAGCAGCAACACCACTGCGAGCAGCGGCACCGTCCACGTGGCTTCGTCGAAATCGGTCATCCGAGTACTGTAGCAAGCGCCGCCAGGCTTGGCTCGATTGTTGTGGCCTGCGCCGGGCGTGAAAGCAGCACGGACAGCTCAGGCGGCACCGGCACTGGCTGGCCGATCAACGGCTCGACGATGGTCTCGAACTTCGCCGGATGCGCAGTCGCCACGAGAATCCAGTCGTGGCTGTTCACCAGGCTCTCATCGAGTTGCCGCCAGGTGTGAGTCGCTGTCGCAGTATGCGGGCAGGTTGCAAAGCCGAACTCGGCGAAATCACGCTTGATTGACGCCTCGATTTGCTCGTCGTCGACTGACAGCACACCGAGTTGTTCACGCAGGACGTCGGCTTCGCCGACAAGATGCCGCAAGCGCTCCATGTTGCTCGGATCGCCAACATCCATCGCCGAGGCAAGCGTTTGCAGGCTGGCGCGAGGCAACCATTCGAGCGTCTCAAAATAGTCGGCGATCGTCCGATTCGCATTTGTCGCCATGATGATCGGCCCGATCGGCAGACCCATTTCGCGTGCCATGATGCAAGCAAACGCATTGCCGAGATTACCGGTCGGAATAATGAAGGCCGCCTTGTTACCGGTACGCCGGAAATGCCGCAATGAAGCATCAGCATAATAGGTGCTTTGCGGCAGTAAACGGCCGATGTTAATGCTGTTAGCCGAACTGAAGCGATGGGTTACTGACAGCTTCGGATCCGCCATCGCCGCTTTGACCATCGCCTGGCAGTCGTCGAATGCACCCTGCACTTTCAGCGAAAGAACGTTGTCACTCCAGCAACAGAGCTGATGCGCCTGGCGCTCCGATACGCGGCCATCCGGGAACAACACGACAACCCGCATGCCCGGCCGTTCGTCGAACGCGGCTGCAACCGCTCCGCCGGTGTCACCGGATGTCGCCACGAGAATCGTGAGCGGATCGTCAGCATCGCCTTCAAGTCGTGACAGGCAGGCGGCCAGGAACCCCGCGCCAACATCTTTGAACGCCACGGTCGGGCCGTGATAGAGCTCCAGCAGCGATACGTCGTGACCGTCAATGGGCAGCGGCGTCGCCGGAATCGGAAAACTGAGGGTCTCGGACAGGATCTCGTCGAGATAGTCCTGCAGTGACGACTCCGCAAAAAACGGGCTCAACAAGACGTGCGCAATTTCCGGGATCGATTGCGCGCCATCAAAATCGCCAACTTCGAACGACGGGAGTTGCGCGGGAAGAAACAGCCCGCCATCGCTGGCAATTCCCAATCGCAGCGCGTCGTCCAGGGTGACAGGACCAGCACCCCGTGTGCTGTAGTACTGCATCAGCGGCTCTCGATCTGCGCACCCGGCGCGGTCAGAGGACTTACCCAGGATTCGCACCCGATGCCCTGCGTCCGGCAAGCCTGTTCCATCGCCATCGCAACGTTGTGCGCATCGACCGTCTTGCAGAGCGCGAAGATGCTGGGGCCGCTGCCCGCAAGACTGCAGCCGAGCGCCCCGCCCTTGTCGGCGGCCGCTTTGACAACATCGAAACACGGAACCGCGGCTTTGCGTTGCGGCTCGATGATGACATCTCGCAGCGTCCTGCCGATCAGGTCGATATCGCCGGCCGCACAGGCCGCAACGAACCCAGCCAGGAGGCCCTGTTGATCCACCCATTGTTGTGTCGAGCAACTCTTGGCCAGGCCTCGACGAGCCTGCGCCGTATTCACCTGCAGATCCGGGTGAATCAATGCCGCGCTAACCCCGCCAGGTACGGGCAGCGGTACGACCTGGGGCAACAAGATCTGCGGACAAAGAACCAGGCCGCCCAACAGGCTTGGCGCCACATTATCAGCATGCAAACCGCCACTCGCGTACTTCTCACCTTCGATCGCATATTCGAGGAGGCCTTCAACCCGCAGTGGCGCATCGAGCAGCCCATTGGCAGCCACTACGGCGGCAACCGCGGAGGCGGCAGAACTGCCCATTCCCGACTGCAACGGCACGCCCTTGTGAACCTTTAGTTCGATGCCACCGCCATCGCCGTGAGCATTCCAGAACGCCTGGGCCGCTATCGACGCGGTATTCTCCTGGGCGTTAGTCGACAGGTACGGGTGAATCTCGCCATCCAGCCCCCGAACCTCGGCAACCGTGACCCCATCTGCAGCCGTTCTGCATGCGTGAACACGATCGCCGACGCCTTCAAGCGCCAGTCCGAGTACGTCAAAACCGACGGCAACATTGCCAATCGATGCCGGCGCAAATGCAGTAATCCATTCAGACATAGCCCATACCCGTGCTGAGATAGCTCGCCAGGCGCAACAGGTCCGAGAAGACACCTGCTGCCGTGACCTCCGGTCCGGCCCCCGGCCCCTGGATGACCAGTGGGTTCGCCGAATAGCGCTCGGTTTCAAACTGCACGATATTGTCGGTCAGGTTGATATTGCAGAACGGGTGATCTTCATCGACCGCATCGAGGCCAACCGACGCATTACCATCAGCGTCCAGCGATGCAATGTAACGCAGCTGCTTCTTTTCCGCTGCGGCTTTCCTGAAGAGCGCATCGATTTCGTCGTCGTATTCCGGGAGCCGGTCGAGATACTCGTCGATCGAGCAGTCCTGCAAATCCTCGGGGACGAGACTCTGGACCGGGAACTCACCGATCTCGATGTTCTGACCCAGTTCGCGAGCAAGGATCGTCAGCTTGCGCGCCACATCCATCCCCGACAGGTCATCGCGGGGGTCCGGTTCGGTATAGCCGCTTTCCCTGGCCTCGCGCACGATCTCCGAGAATGGTCGTGTACCGTCGTAAACATTGAACAGGTAGGCCAGCGTTCCAGAGAAAATACCGCGAATGGAGCGAACCTCGTCGCCCGTATAGATCAGGTCGCACAGCGTGTTGATGATGGGTAATGCCGCGCCCACCGTCGTTTCGTAGAAATAGTGCGAGCTGCCTTTGTCTGCGGCCGCCTGAAGTTCGGAGTAAGCGGCGAAATCACTGCTGAAGGCTTTCTTGTTCGGCGTAATGACATGAATGCCCCGCTCCAGCCAACCAGCATACAAGGCCGCAATATTCTCGCTCGCCGTGCAATCGATGATGACCGCGTGCGGCAGGTGATCAGGGTTCACATGCCGCTCGAATGCCTCGAGATCGGTATCGACGGCCGATGCGTCGAAATCGTCCTGCCATGTCTCGCTACTGATGCGTCGATCGCCGAGCAGCATCTTTCGAGACCGGGCGATGGCGCGAATACGCAGGTCGATATTGAATTCTTCCGCCAGCCGGTCGGCCTGCTTGTCGAGCTGCTTGAGCAGCGTGGCACCGACATTGCCCGAACCGACCAGTCCGATGGACAACGTCTTGTGCGACAGGTAAAAGCCGGAGTGCGCGGCGCGCAGCGCTTTCGTCACGTCGCTGGAGTCCACCACGGCGGATATATTGCGCTCCGACGAACCCTGGGCGATCGCACGAATATTGATGCCGGCGCGAGCCAGCGAACCAAAGAAGCGTGCTGCGATACCCGGGGTACCTTCCATGCCATCGCCGACAACGGCGACGATGCTTTGCCCCGGAGTGGTGTCCACACTCTGGATCTGCCCGCTCTCAAGCTCCTCGGCAAACGCGTCGGCAACAACCAGCCTGGCGCGCTCCGCGACATCATCGGGTACCGCGATACAGATCGAGTGCTCGGAACTGGCTTGCGAGATCAGCGTGACGGACACACCCGCGTCTTTCAACGAGGCAAAGAGGCGGTCCGCGGTACCCGGCACGCCGATCATGCCGGCGCCTTCGAGGTTTAGCAGCGCCATTCCGCCAATGGCCGTGATGCCCTTGATGTTATCGCTCTGTTCCGCGGTTGCGCCGATACGGCTGCCCGGGTGTGCCGGGTTGTGGCTATTCCGGATCACGACCGGAATATCGTTGTCGATCGCCGGACCCATGGTCTGCGGATGAATCACCGCTGTACCGAAGTACGCGAGCTCCATCGCTTCGTTGTATGTCAGCTGGTCGATGACCTGTGCCTCGGGGACACGGCTCGGATCGGCGCTCATGACGCCGTCGACGTCACTCCAGATGGTGAGTTCCGCTGCCTTGCTCAAGGCTGCGAAGATCGCCGCTGAGTAATCGCTGCCATTGCGACCGAGGGTCGTCTGAAGGCCGCCCTCGTCCGAGGCGATAAAACCCGTGATCACCGCAATGCCCTTGAAGCCGGCGGGAACAACCTTGTCAAAATTCGCCTGTGACTGGTCCCACAAGACAGTCGGGCCAAGCTCGGTCTCGTGAACCGTGATGATCTGGCGCGCATCGACCCAGGTGCCGCCGCGCCTCTCGTCTTCCTGTTGCAGAAGCGCCGCGAGCATCCGCGCGGACCAGATTTCGCCGTAGCCGGCCACGACATCGCGAGTGCGCTGTGGCGCCGACTTCACGAGCGCCGCCGCCTTCAGGACGTCCTTGACGTCGTCGGCGTCTTTGCTCCAGGCATCCAGAACGCCGATGAGCGCATCGCCGTCGAGCAGCTCACGCGCCGTCGACGCATAGCGATCGCCGATGGCATCCAGCTCGGCCTCGTACGAATCATTGCCGCGTTCGGCATGCATGGCCAGGTTGAGAAGCGCATCGGTCATCCCACCCATAGCAGATACGACAACACCCAGGCGCGTTTCAGGCAGATCCAGGACAATACCCGCAACCCGCCGAAAACAGGCCGCATCAGCCAGGCTGCTGCCGCCAAACTTGTGGATTTTCCAGCGATTCTCCGCCAATTGTCTTCCAGTGCCTGTTGGAAAAACGAGCATGATAACGGCACTTCAACACGGAGTCGCCTGTTTTATCTGAAACCGATATCGCGCGCTTACGAGTAGCCAAAAAAAAAACACCCGGAGCATCCGCTCCGGGTGTTTCGATACTTCTCTCCCGCCCTGGTTGGCGCGGGCTAGCTAGTGATCAAGGTGCAGCGACGGTGCACTCGTTAAGAGCATCGTAGTCGATCAGGAGTACCTGCGGTCCCATCTCGTCCATGTCCATCGGGTCAGCGTCACGAGCAACCACGTCCAGGACCATGCCAGGCGTCGGATCGAAGCCCGTTACGGAAATCGCCGGTGTCGTGTCGCCAGTCGCGGTGACGTAGATGTCGAGATTCTGTTCTGTGTCTACAGACAGAACACCCGTGTCAGCACCAAACGGTACGTCCGTGAATGCGGCATCTGCGCCTTCGTCACCGATCATCGTGCCTTCCGGCAGGATGTAGATGTCAACATTCGGCGTAGACGGCGAACCGTGCGTCAGGCGAACCTTGGCTTCAGTGAAGATACTGCGGCCGTCGATAGCGAGCGGGATAGCCGTCAGGGTGTCCGTCGAGAGCAGGCCACTGACAATAACGGTTGCAGCTTCGTTAACGACAGCGCTGACCGGGATATCGAGTACGCTGCTGGTGTCACCGGTAGCCACGACACTCAATGTGTAGTCTTCCGGGGCGCCAATTTCTTCCAGCGAGCAGAACTGCGTGTAGGAGACATTCTCCACCAGCTTGATCTGCTCGATCTCAGCCGTCGAACCGACGTCAGCGAGGATGTCTACAGCAGGTGCGTCCGGAGACAGGTGCACAGCAACGGCTCCAGCCGGCGTGCTTGCGTCATAGAGCGGTGCGGCAGTCGCGCCGTCAAGCACGATCAGTTGAACGGCAGAGTCGCCGAGGAACACGTTCTCCGTAGCAACGATCAGGAGATCGGCGCCGGCCGGCAGCGGAATCTCGCCGGAATCGTAGACAACGATCGGGTCGCCATCATTCGGTACGGCAACACGAAGCTGGTAAGGACCCGCAGGTACTTCCAACTGACCCGTGAATTCGCCAAATGCCAGCGGAGCGCCGCCGTTGACAGGGTTCTCAAGAGCTCCGTCCAGGGCAGTAACGTATACGTCCACGGCCGGGGCGCTCGGCGAAGCGTGTACGACCTGGGCGCGGAAGCTGCCATCAGCAATCGACTCGCCGGCCGGATTCGCGATAACGATGGGTCCGAAGTCGCCACCCTCAATCGTTCCGGAAGCAATAACCGTGGTCTCAGTGCCGAAATCGAGAGGCAGGGTTGCTTCGAAAACGACCGCGTCGTCGCCAGGCAGAATTCCCTCGATCTGGACATTAACGTCCGCACCGTCTTCAGTGACGTTCTCGGCCTGTCCGACACCCAGCAAACCAGATCCCTGGTTGTAGTCCACGTCGGTCAGTGCCGGGGTGCCATCAACCCAGATGTTCACTTTCGGGGCATCCGGCGATGCGTGCAGCGCACGCAGCGTCGGCGTTACGGCACACTCGGGGTATTCGGTAGCCGTCACTTCGTCGGCGTCCAGGATGTCGTTGCGGTTCGTGTCGAGGCCGCTATCGATAGCGCTACCACCGCCGAGGCAGACGGCATCGCCGACAGCTACATCACGAAAAGCGATCAGGGAATTGAAGCCATCGCTGCCGTCCGCTCCGTCCATTCCATCCAGTCCATCGTCGCCTTCGCAACCGGCCAGGAAGAGAACTGCGCTGACGGCAGTTAATGCGTAAATCCGGTTTCTCACTTGTCTTCTCCAGTTTGGGTTTGTTGATTTAACTGGGAGGAGAGTCTGGTGAAAACCCGGACGGATTAGGTCGCAGTACTGTAACCCGATGTTTCAGAATGTAACGGGCCAGCAGCGCAGCTTGTTGGCGCATCGGGGCGGCATATATAAGGTGGTGGGGGCACCAGGATTCGAACCTGGGACCAGCGGCTTAAAAGGCCGATGCTCTACCAACTGAGCTATACCCCCGCACTGGGAAATCGGCCAAGACAGGCCGGAATGCCGGCGGCATCATACCGGAAAAATCCCCAATAACAAGCGCCAGAAGGGATTCCCGGACAAATTGACTGGGCGGGCTAGACTCCCTCTTCGTCCATGCGCTCAAGGCGCTGGCCAGCCAGCCTGGCAGCTGTCGTCTCAGGATACTCGGCCGTGACCCGCTCCAGGGATGCGCGTGCCGCATCCCATTGCTTGAGCTCATAGCTGCAGTAGCCCATCTTGAGCAAGGCGTCGGGCACCTTGCGGGACCTGGGGAACTCCGTAATGACGACCTCGAACTCGCCAAGCGCCTCATCGAACATCTGCGTCACGTAATGCGACTCCGCGAGCCAGTACTGGGCGTTGTCCGCCAGTTCGCTGTCGGGATAAGTCACCAGGAACTGCTGGAACGCCATTGCGGCCGGTTCGTAGCGTTGCTCCTTGAGTAATTCGAAGGCCGCCTGGTAATTGTCGCGATCCGACCCCTCGGGCACAGGCAACTGTCCCGGGGAGAGGGTTCCGCCGTCCATGACACTGCGCGAATTGCTGGCCTGCAGCGACGCCTCGAGTTCCCGGATACGCGCGTCGAGATCCGCATAGAGCTGCCGTTGCCGGTCCGCGGTCGTCTCCGAATCGTACTCGAGCGACTCGACCTGCCCCTGCAATTCGCTATCGCGACGTTCCATCGCGCTGACCTGCTGGGTCAGGTTGATCAGGCTCTGGTTCTGGACGATGCGCTCAATCGCCTGCATGCGGCGATCGAGATCGTCGAGCTGCGCCTGGACCGGATCCTCTGTGGGCTGTGTTTCAAACAGCGAGCAACCACCCAGCGCGAGCGCGGGAGTCAGTAACAAGAGTGTTATCCTGGTGTTCTTACTCATCGACTAATTCGTGTACTTGAACTCGACGCGGCGATTCTGAGCGTAGTCTTCCTCGGAACTGCCGAAGGCAACAGGTCGTTCCTCGCCGAAACTGACGGTCGAGATCTGCGCGGCAGATACGCCCTGGATCATCAGCATCTGACGCACCGCCTGGGCACGGCGTTCGCCGAGTCCAATGTTGTATTCACGCGACCCGCGCTCGTCGGCGTGGCCCTCCAGCCTTACGCGCGAGTTCGGATTGTCGCCAAGCTGCATGGCATGGCGAGAAACGACGTCCTGATCCGCGGCGCGAACCTCGGACGAATCGAAATCGAAATAGATCACCATGGCCAGCTCGCCCGCAGTCGGGTCGTCCAGGTACTCACCGCCACCGTAGGAACCGTCGCCCATGCCATCGGTCGTGGCGCCCGCGTCATCGCCGTACGCCGTATCAGTCGGCTCGGGATCCGGGACGTTTGGTGAACTCGGACAGCCGGCAAGCAGGAATGAAATTGCAGCCAGTGCAAACAGTTTGAAATAAGACATCATTTAGCCCTTTGTGTGTCTTCTAAGCGAAGTAAAATCATAAAGTTACGAATGCTTTTTAAAGCAAAACATAACGCGAAAGTCGCGCTCCGGCATCATCAGAACCTCGGGAACGGTGACCATACCGGTTCCCGGACGTCTCCGCCGGCGCCAGACGCCATCTTCTGCCGGATCAAGCCATCGGCAGATACCGTCTCCAGAACACCATCCCGCCCTTGCCGTGTTGCATAGATCAGGATGTCGCTGTTGGGCGCGAAGCTCGGACTCTCGTCCTGGCGCCCTGTCGACAGAACCAGCAGGTCCCTGCGCTCCAGGTTCATCACGGCGATCCGGTAGTTCCCCCGGTCGTTGTGCACCATGGCCAGCCGCTTGCCATCCGGCGACAAGCGCGGTCGCGCATTATAACTCCCCTCATAGGTTACGCGCTCGGGCGTACCGCCGGTTGCCCTGACCCGGTAGATCTGCGGACCGCCACTCCTGTCCGACGTGAAGTAGATATAGCGACCGTCTGGCGACCAGGTTCCTTCAGTGTCGATGGCCCGGTTGGTCGTCAGTCTCGTTTTGCGGCGCGTATTGATATCAAGCACATAGATATCGAGATTGCCGTCGACGCCGCCCAGCGTGACAACCAGTTTGCGCCCGTCCGGTGAGAAAGACGGCGCCCCGTTGATACCCGGTTCCGAGGAAACCCGGAAGCGATTGCCCGTGCGTCGCGTCTGCACAAAGATCGACGACTTGCTGCCTTCAAAGGAAACGTAAGCAAGCTGGCGGCTGTCCGGCGACCAGGCTGGCGACATGATGGGGTCTTTGCTTTCCATGATGGTGAAGTCGTTTACGCCATCGTAGTCCGAGACTTTCAGCGAGTAGAGCTGCTCCTCTCCCTGTCGCCGCGCAGTCACGTACGCAACCTTCGTGCCGAAGACACCCTTGATGCCTGTCAGCTTTTCGTAAATCATGTCGGCCGCTCGGTGCGCCGCAATGCGCATGGTGCCGCGGCTGGCCGGCATGCGGTAACCGAAAAGCTGTTTGCGGCCGAACACGTCGAACAACCAGAACCGTAACTCATAGGCATTGGCACCCGTCTGGACCAGCTTGCCGACAACAACAGCTTCCACACCGACAAAACTCCAGTCCTGGAAATCGATATCTGCCCCGTCCGTCGGCTTCTGCAGCATTTTCTCCTCGTCAATGGGCGCGAATCGACCGCTGCGAAACAAGTCATCGGTGATGACCTGAGCGACATCGAGCGGCATCTCAGGCGCGTCGCCTTCCCAGCCAAACGGCACGACAGCGACAGGCGTCGGCTGCGCGATCCCAGTTACTTCTATGTCGAGAATCTGGGCCGCTCCCGCGACTGGAAAAAGGAGAACCAAAATTCCAAGTAGTTTTCGCACTGTCACCTCTGAATCACTCAAATATCGTCTATTGTGGCGGTCGCATTGTTATGCGTAATTCTGACCTGAACAAATCCGGATCGTTCGGCTCAGGCAATGGCGATGCCTTTGTCACAGCCGCCAAAATGGAACGCTCGACCGCGTCATCCCCATTGCAGCTGGTAATTCTAGCGCTGATGACGT
This sequence comes from uncultured Woeseiaceae bacterium, assembly GCA_964557165.1. Classification (GTDB taxonomy): domain Bacteria; phylum Pseudomonadota; class Gammaproteobacteria; order Steroidobacterales; family Woeseiaceae; genus UBA1847. The sequence goes on along the minus strand of CAZKZE010000059.1, from coordinate 8,261 downwards.
CCCCAGTGCGCGTCTGTCGAACCATAACAACGCAAACAGTGTCTGGCATCACGCTCGCCGGCATAGCCCAGCTGCGCTGGATATCCTGCATGATCATTGTCTGGTAGACGGCCATTTCAGGTGAGTTGGCCGCCGCCAACCTCCGTTCCTCTGCGTCGATCTCGACCTGACGCTGTTCGGCCTCGAGCTCACGGCGAAGGCGCTCGTTCTCTTCCCGTTGCCGCTGGATATCTTCCTGGCGCTTGCGCTCTGCCTCGATGCGCTTGCGCTCCTTCTCCGCTTCCTCGCGCTCGACTTCCTCACGCTCCTTGCGCTTGCGCTCCTCTTCTTCCTTCTTCTTCAGCTCCTCGAGCCGCCGTTGCTCGATTAGCGCATCCTGCCGTCGTTTCTCTTCCTCGGCCAGGCGCTGCAACTCCTCGCTGTTGTCCGGTTCGGGTTCCGGCGCCTCGATCACCGGCTGCGGTTCGGGTTCGGGCTCGGGCTCCACCACGGGTCGCGGTGGCGCCTGGTCGGGAACCTCGGTCACAAGCGTTGCCTGGACGGCCAATGGCGTGAACGGGGTCGGCCGCGAATAGTCGAACGCCACGATCATGGACCCGAATATGACCACGTGCAGGAGCAGCGCCATGCTGACCGGGATGAAGTTTTTGCTGTCGCCAGTCACGCGGCCGCTTACTCCGGAATCGGGTAGGTATCCAGGGGATCCGTGACAAAACCGATATTGCTGGCACCGGCCTGCTGCAACACAACCATTGCGCCAACCACGTGGCCGTAGGAAACCGCGCGGTCCGCCTTGACGAATACGGGCGTCTCGGGCTTCTCGCCGAGAACGACGCCGACGATCGTCGCGATCTTCTTGCCCGATGAGGGCTGGTCTTCATCGTCACCCGCATTAATGTAGAAGTTGCCTTCGGCATCGACACTGAGAACGAGCGGCTCATGATCCGGCACGGATTCAATCGGCTCGGCATTGGCCTTCGGCAACTCAACCTCGATGCCCTGGGTCAACAGCGGCGCCGTGACCATGAATATGACCAGGAGAACGAGCATGACGTCGATGTAAGGCACGACGTTTATTTCGCTCATGAGTTTGCGTTTTTGCAGCGGGGTAGCCATATCAGCCTCCCAGCTTGGCGCGCGCGTGCCGGTGCAAAATGCTCGAGAATTCTTCCGTGAAACCGTCGTACCGGAATTCGAGCCTGACAACCTTGTCGGCGTAGCGGTTGTAGGCAATTACGGCCGGAATGGCGGCAAACAGGCCCATCGCCGTGGCGATCAGCGCTTCCGCGATCGGCGGAGCGACGACGGCAAGCGTCGCCGTCTGCTGGCTACCGATCTGAATGAACGCGACCATGATGCCCCACACCGTGCCGAACAGGCCGACGTAGGGACTCGTCGAACCAATAGTCGCCAGCGTTGCGAGATTTTGTTCCAGGCGATCCACCTCGCGCATTTGCGCGACGCGCATTGCCCGTCGGCACTCCTCGATGATCTTGTTGGGCGTGTCACCCCCGCCCTGCAGGGCCCGGTTGAACTCCCGGAATCCGGATTCGAAGATGCTAGCCATACCAATTGCGCCACCCTTGGCACGCGAGGCGCTCTGGTACAGCGTGTTGAGGTCGCCGCCTGACCAGAACGCCGCCTCAAATTCATCGGAAGCGTCCTTTGTGCGACGGATCAGACGTCGCTTGGTGAAGATGATGCTCCACGAGACGATCGACGCCCCGACCAATAGCAGCATTACAATTTGTACAGGCAGGCTGGCGCCCATCAACAGACCGAGTACGGTCAGATCTGCGTTCATGATTGCTTGTCCCCGAATATGGACGACGGTATCCGCTTGGGCCGCATCGTGTCGGCGTCCAGGTACGCCGCTTTGACAATGCCGCTGATCAGCAATTCGCCGTCAGTGTGTTCTCTGAAAACTTTCTGCTCGATATCGAATGTCACACGCGACATGCCTGCGAGACTCGCGGTAACCACGAGGTCGTCACGCAAACGCGCCGCCGCATGGAACTTCGTATTGACCTCGGTAACGACAAAGATGCGCCGCTCTTCGTCCTGCAGCCTGACCATGTTCACGCCCAGGGAACCCAGCCACTCGGTGCGCGCGCGTTCCATGAAGCGAAAGTAGTTGGCGTAATACACGACGCCCTGCGCGTCGGTGTCTTCATAATAAACGCGCACAGGCAACTCAAAGGGTTTGTCATCGCTCATAGTTTTCTGTCGTCACTCGTCGTTAAACGGCAACTCTCCGGTTCCGGGAGGCCGAGGCGGCGTCAAGCCGAAGTGCAGGTAAGCATTCTTCGTGGTCACACGACCTCGTGCCGTGCGCATCATGAAGCCCTGTTGAATCAGGTACGGCTCGAGAACGTCCTCGATCGTGCCTCGCTCCTCGCCGATCGCGGCGGCGATGCTCTCGATACCGACCGGACCTCCATCGAACTTCTCGATGATGGTCATCAACAGGCGGCGATCCATCGCGTCGAAGCCATGCGGGTCGACCTGCAGCACATTCATCGCGTTTTCAGCCACCGCCTCGGTAACCACGCCATCGCCCTCTACTTCCGCGAAATCCCGGACGCGCCGCAACAAACGGTTCGCTATCCGCGGCGTGCCGCGTGAGCGAGTCGCAATCGCTGTCGCGCCAGCGTCCTCTATAGGTAGATTCAGGATCCCGGCAGATCGTCGCGTAATTCCCTCAAGATCGCCCGAGGCGTAGAACTCGAGGCGCTGCACGATGCCGAATCGATCCCTCAATGGCGATGTCAGCAAGCCGGCGCGTGTCGTGGCACCAACGAGGGTGAATGGCGGTAAGTCCAGCTTGATCGATCGCGCCGCCGGCCCTTCGCCGATCATGATGTCGAGCTGGAAATCCTCCATTGCCGGATACAGCACTTCCTCAACGACCGGGCTCAGACGGTGAATCTCGTCGACGAACAAGACGTCGTTTGGCTCAAGGTTCGTCAGGATCGCCGCGAGGTCCCCCGGACGCTCCAGCACTGGCCCCGCCGTCTGGCGCAGATTGACGCCCATTTCATGTGCGACGATATGGGCCAGCGTCGTCTTGCCGAGTCCCGGCGGTCCGAATATGAGCAAGTGGTCGAGGGCCTCCTCGCGACGCCTGGCCGCTTCGATAAAGACACCCATCTGTTGGCTGACACTGGGCTGCCCATGGTAGTCAGCCAGCTTCTTCGGCCGAATAGCACGGTCAAAGGCTTTGTCTTCCGGGACGGAATCCGCCGTCGTCAATCTGTCGTGTTCAACGCCTGCCATTTAGAGTGCCGCCTGTTTGAGTGCCTGGCGAATGATGTCTTCGGCCGACTTCCCGTCGGTATCGAGCTTGCCAAGCAGTTTGTTGACCTCGTTCGCCTTGTAGCCGAGTGCGACCAGCGCATCGAACGCTTCTGAGCGCGAGCTGGCCTCCACCGCGATTTTCTCACCAGGCAATGAGGGGACACCAACCTTGTCTACCTTGTCACGCATTTCCATGATCAGGCGTTCTGCTGTCTTCTTGCCAATACCCGGCACCTTGGAGAGCATCGCCGCATCCTCGTACTCGACGCAGCGGCGAAAATCACTCGCAGTCATGGCGGAGAGAACACCCAGCGCCATCTTGGCGCCGACGCGATTCACTTTCAGCAAAGTCCGGAACAACGCCCGCTCTTCCTCGGTCGCAAAGCCGTACAGGATCTGTGCGTCTTCACGAACCAGGAGATGCGTGTAAAGAAATATCTCCGCGCCGGTCTCAGGGAGATCCAGGAACGTCGACATCGGCGTTTCGACCTCGTAGCCGACGCCGTTGCACTCGAGCACAATATGAGGGGCCTGCTTGCCCGCGAGACGACCGCGTAGCGAACCAATCATCGTAGGCCCGCGATCCGATTGCCCGTGCCCAGTTGCGCATGCACGCGGCGCTGGTTGCCATGGCAGAGCGCGGTGGCCAGAGCATCCGCTGCGTCGGGCGCTGGCGTACCGTCGAGCTGCAGGATAGACACAACCATGTGCTGCACCTGCTCTTTCGTCGCCGCGCCTGTGCCAACCACGGCCTGCTTGATTTCTCTCGGCGCGTACTCGAACACCTCGACGTCGTAGGCAAATGTCGCGCAGAGCGCTGCGGAGCGCGCATGGCCGAGCTTCAATGCACTGCCGGCATTCTTGTGCATGAAGACGCTCTCGATAGCGACAATATCCGGCCGATACTCCTCGACCAGGCCGCCCACCGATTCGAATATCTGCCGCAGGCGATCGGCGAAGCCGCCGTCAGTGCTCTTCACGGTGCCGCTGGTGACATAGGACGGCGTATCGCCCTGGAAATCGAGGATCGCGAACCCGGTCAGGCGCGAGCCCGGATCAATGCCGAGTATGCGTCGTTTATCCGTCAAAGCTGCGCCAGCACGTCTTCGCTGATATCAGCGTTCGAATACACTTCCTGCACGTCGTCGAGATCCTCGAGCACCTCGAGCATCTTGATCATGGAGCCAGCTTCTTTCGCGCCAAGTTCGGCGTTGGTCGAAGCCCGCATGGTGACCTGTGCGGATTCCGCTTCAAGGCCGGCCGCCAGCATGCCGTCGCGCACCTGCTCAAAATCCGCAGGCGACGTCAACACTTCGATGGACCCGTCGTCATCTGCGATGACATCCTCGGCACCCGACTCAATCGCGGCCTCCATGACCGCATCCTCGTTGCTCCCCGCAGGGAACATGAGCTGCCCGACCTGGTTGAACAGGTAGTTCACCGATCCATCAGCACCCAGGTTGCCACCAAATTTCGTGAAGGCGTGACGAACATCGGCCACGGTGCGGTTTCTGTTGTCTGTCAGGCAATCCACCATGACGGCTGTGCCGCCGGGGCCGTAGCCCTCGTATCGAATCTCGAGGTAATCCGCACCGTCGGTCTCGCCGGCGCCGCGCTTGACGGCCCGCTCGATGTTGTCCTTCGGCATTGACTGGCCTTTGGCTTTGTCGATCGCCAGGCGCAGCCGCGGATTGGCCTCGAGATCGCTCCCGCCCATCTTGGCCGCTACCGCGATTTCACGAATCAGCTTGGTAAAAAGCTTGCCGCGCTTCTTATCCTGGGCGCCCTTGCGGTGCTGAATATTCGCCCACTTACTATGTCCTGCCATGGTTTCCTGCTTGTAAAATGCCCAATGTGCGTTTCGATCGCTTGGCGTAACGAAACAGCGCGTATGATAACGGGTATTTCCGCCAACGGCACTTAAGAAGAACCTTTCTCCATGTCAGCTACCAGCGCCGAAAATCTGGGCCAAGACGCCGTCGCAGCTGTTGTGGACGACTATCTGCGCGGCTTGCCCGACAAGGACGGGCTGCAGGAATGCATCGCCGAAGGAAAGGCCATCGCCGCCATTGTCGAGCCGCTGGGATTGCCGGTCGAAATACTGGCGGCCGTGCATGCCTACCCCTTGTTTCGCGATGATCTAATAAGCACTAATTCTATACAAAACAGTTCGTTAAAAGATATTTCTCGATTTCTTCTAGGTATACAGCAGCTCGATCAGTTTTCGCTTCCCGAGCACTGGCAGCCTGGCGAGGCGCTCGCAGTTCAGCAATCAGAAACCCTTCGCAAGATGTTGCTGGCCGTAGTGTCCGACGTACGCCTTGTCCTGGTTCGCATTGCGGACCAGTTATTCCGGCTTCGCCAGGCGAAGGACGCGGCTCGAGAGGTGCGAGAAGCGCTGGCGATTGAAACACGAGAGATATACGCACCGCTCGCCAATCGCCTGGGCGTCTGGCAGCTTAAGTGGGAGCTCGAAGACCTGGCATTTCGCTATTCCGAGCCGCAGACCTACGCGGAAATCGCGCGCACGCTAAGGGAAAAGCGCACGGAACGTGTCGGCTTCATCGAGGCGTTCCAGGAGACCCTGCAAAAGGAACTCGGTGCCGAGGGCATCGATGCGGAATTTTCGGGGCGGCCGAAACATATCTACAGCATCTACCGCAAAATGCAGCGCAAGGATCGCGGCATTGAGTCGCTCTACGATATCCGTGCGGTACGCATTCTCGTTGACACCGTTGGCGACTGCTACGCGGCCCTCGGCATCGTGCACAACCTGTGGTCCTATATCCCCGGCGAGTTCGACGACTACATCGCCAACCCCAAAGACAACGACTACCAGTCGCTGCATACGGCTGTCGTCGGTCCTGAAGGCAAGACTGTCGAGATCCAGATTCGCACGCATGATATGCATCGCCATGCAGAGCTGGGTGTCGCGGCTCACTGGCGTTACAAGGAAGGCGGTGGCGCGCCTGAGGCATTCGACCAGAAGATTCGTTTCCTGCGGCAACTGCTCGAGCCCGCCGATGACGGTACCGACCTCCTCGACCAGATTCGCGACGATTTCTTCGAAGACCACGTGTACGCGGTCAGCCCCAAAGGGGATGTCGTCGAACTGCCTGCCAATGCGACGCCCCTGGATTTCGCCTACCACGTGCACACGCAGGTTGGGCACCGGTGTCGTGGCGCCAAGATTAACGGCCGCATCGTGCCGCTTACTCATCACGTACAAAATGGCGACCAGATCGAGATCATTACCGGTAGTCAGGCGCAGCCCAGCCGCGACTGGCTCAGCCCGAAACTGGGTTACCTGGCCGGCGCGCGTGCGCGCGCCAAGGTACGCAACTGGTTTCGCCACCAGGACCGCGACCAGCACATGCGTCAGGGTCGGGACGTACTGGATCGAGAACTCTCACGACTTAACGTCAAGGACGTACCCACTGACACGATCGCCAAGCAGCTGAAACACAAGGACACCGACGCACTATGTGTCGCGCTCGGCGCGGGTGACCTGACGTCGGCGTCGATTGCCACCGCACTGCAGCACATACGCGGAACGGAGCTGCCGGAGAAGATTCGCACACGCCGTCCACGCAAGTCCGATACCAGGCCAGACTCCGTCGCGGTTACGGGCGTCGGTGACCTGATGTGCAATTTCGCACGCTGCTGTCGGCCTGTACCACCCGAGCCGATCGTTGGCTATATCACGCAGGGTCGCGGCGTCAGTATCCACCGGCAGGACTGCGGCAATTTCCTCGGCCTGAATAAACGTAGCCCGGAACGCATTGTCGAGATTAGTTGGGGCGAATCCGAATCGGGTGCCTACCCGGTGGACCTGAGCCTGCACGCATTCGATCGCTCAGGATTAATCCGCGATATCACTGCCGTACTCGCGGATGACGATGCCAACGTAATAGGGTTGAAGTCCGGGATAAACCAGGAGTCCATGCAGGTTGTCATGGATATCAGTATCGAGATTCAGGACTTGCCGACATTAAGCGCGGTTATAACAAAGCTCGAGCAGTTACCAAACGTCGTGTCAGTCAGGCGCAAGGCCTGACAGCACTGGCCGCCGAGAGTGAGGGAGAACATTCCCGAATCCATAGCCGCAGGCGTGTGAGGGAGTGTTCTCCCTCACTCACCGACCGGTTCTTCGTGGCACTATGCTGCGGGTGATCCACCGACTGACTTGCTCTTGGCAATATCGGTTGCCAACGCCATCATCGATGTTAGGTCCCCGAGGTTCGCCGGCACAACGTAAGTGTTGCCGGTCTTCGCCAGGTTGCCGAACTCGGTGATGTACTGCTCTGCAATACGCAGCTGCATGGCTTCAGCACCACCCCGATCAACAACCGATTTGGCGACGCGTCTCAGGCCCTCTGCAGTCGCAGTAGCGACGGCCATGATAGCCTCGGCTTCACCCTGAGCTTCGTTGATCTGTTGTTGCTTAGCAGCTTCCGATTCCTTGATGACACGCTGCTTCTCGCCTTCTGCCTCGTTGATCTTGGCGTCACGAACACCTTCCGATGTCAGAATAACAGCACGCTTTTCACGTTCTGCCCGCATTTGTTTTTCCATTGCGCTAAGAACATCCTGCGGCGGATTGATATTCTTAATCTCATAACGCAGCACTTTCACACCCCAGGGATCCGATGCCTTGTCGAGCTCGGCAACGACATTCTGGTTGATCGTGCCGCGTTCTTCGAACGTACGGTCAAGATCGATTTTGCCGATCTCGGAACGCAGTGTTGTCTGTGCGAGCTGCGAGATGGCGAACATGTAGTTGCCGATACCGTACGACGCGCGGCTCGGGTCGAGCACCTGCATGTACAGAACACCATCAACGCCGACCTGCACGTTGTCTCTTGTAATACATACTTGCTCGGCAATATCCGCAGCCTGCTCTTTCAAAGTGTGTTTGTAGGCGATGCGCTCAAGAAACGGGATAAGAATGTGGAATCCGGCGT
>CAZKZE010000058.1:0-20068 GCA_964557165.1 uncultured Woeseiaceae bacterium | reverse complement strand
TCGACTCGGCGCAATTAAAGTCGAAGCCTGGCATGATGAACCCGGCTTCGATGCGTACCATCTCCAGCGCATCCAGCCCCATGGCATGTATGTCGTAGCGACCCTGTACGCCGAAGATTGCGTCCCAGAGCCGTACGGCATGGGTTGGATCCGCCCAGAGTTCGTAGCCCAGGTCACCTGTGTACCCGGTGCGTGACACCATGACCGGGGTCTCGCCGCACCGCAGGTTTCGTATCCCGAACGGTTTGAGATCGCCAAGCCCGTCGATGCCGGCCTTCGACAGGACCGAATACGATGTTGGGCCCTGTATCGCTAATGCGGCAACGTCATGCGTTTCCACGTCGATCTGCACGTCAAAGCCGGTGGCGCACATCGCGAGCCAATCCACCTGGTGATGCTGGGAACATAATCGATAGTCGTCTTCGCCCAGCTGGAACAGTGTGCCATCGTCGATGATCTTGCCGTCGTCACTACACCAGACAACATAGGTCACGCGACCGGGGCGCAGGCCGGAGAGGTCTCTCGTCACGAGGCGGTCGAGGTAGTTACGTGCCCCTGGTCCGCTGATCCGGTATTTCTCCATGGGCGTAAGGTCCATGACCGCGCAGCCACTACGCACGGCGAAGTACTCGGTCGACAGATTGTCGACGATGCGCGGCACCTTGTAGCCATTCCATGTCGCCCAGTTCTCGGTCTTCGACAGGGCTGCCATGCGGTCATGGAACGGTGTACGGCCCAGGGCCTCGCGGAAATGCGTGTGATGGATTTTCACCTGGCGCCCCCGAGTTCAAGGATTCGTCTGGCGGCGTTTCGGCCGGGCCTGCCCGTCAGCCCCCCGCCAGGATGGCAGCCCGCACCGCACAGGAAGAGCTTGTCGACCGGCGTATCGTATTGAGCAGCGCCATGTAGCGGCCGCATCATGAACGACTGGTGGATGGATAGCTCGCCATGATGCCAGTGGCCCTGAACCGCCTGGAACTCGGTCTCGATATCGGGCGGCGCCAGGAACTCGTGGTCGACGATCAGCGACTTGAGATTCGGCGAGTACTGCGCGAGTTGCGCGATGACCCTGTAGGCGATCGTCGCTTTCTGCTCCGCCCAGCCGCCTTCGAGCGCGTAAGGCATGAATGCAACATTGACTGACATCACGTGATGACCGTCCGGCGCGAGCGAACGGTCGTGCACGCTTGGCAATGTAAGTTCGAGGACAGGATGCTCCGAACACTCACCGTACTTCGAGTGGTTAAACGCGTGTTCGATGTAATGCATCGACGGGGCGACCACCAGGCGAGCGTCCATTTGCGACGGGTCGATGCCGACAAACTCAGGCAGACCGCTCAGCGCGATGTGCAACTTGGCAACCACACCTTGCCCGCGAATCTGTGATACGCGATTCGCGAAAAGGGTATCGAGCCGTGGTGCACCTACGAGACTCGAAAAAGTGGCGCGCGGGTCGGCGTTCGAAACTACCACTTTCGACTTGATGATCTCGCCATCCACGAGTTCTACGCCAAACGCCCGATCCTCGTGGATCAGTATCTTGGTGATACGTGCGTCACAGCGAATGCTGGCGCCTGCGTCCTCTGCCGACAGGGTCAGCGCATTAATCAGTTCGTCGCCGGAGTGGACCGAGAGCGGACCATTGAGCTCGCCTTGCAGGCGTTGCAGCCAGGTGAGTACGGTGCCCGGCGTGCGTGGTCCCATTGCGCTGCCCATGATGGCGTCGACGCCAAGCGCCCCCTTCAGCCGGTCATCCACAAACGTATCGTTGAGCACGTCGTAGATATTGATTCCCGCAACCCGCAGGAACTCGTACATTGATTCTTTGCCGAGGCCGAAGCGCATGTTCCAGCCGAGTTTTGCGAGGTTGCTCATGTCGCGTAACGGCATGTTCTTGAGCCGTGGGGGCTTGTTGTCGAATAACGGCCCGAGCGACTTTGCGAAGTCCAGGTACTGGCGCCGGAACGCGGCATAGGCGTCCGCGTCAGACTCGGGAAGGTCATCGCCAGCGACAGTGTCAGCGCCGATCGTGACGTGTTTCCCGCCGGCATCCAGCGAGATCGTATCGATCGCGTCCCCCACCTCGTAGCCGAAGCGGTCCAGTTTCAGGTCCTTGCGTATGCTCCTGCTGATTGGGTAGGCGACGTGAGCGAGCCCCGGGAAATGATAGTCATCACTGATGGTGCGCGCCGCAGCCAGGCCGCCGACTGAATCACGAGCTTCGAGGACCTGCACCTGAAGACCGGAGCGCGCTAGGTATCCGGCACAAACGAGTCCGTTGTGACCCGCACCGATGACAATGACATCAGGCCTAGTCATCGGAGTACTCCTCGGGCGTGGTATCGGGTTTCCTGAGATCGCGAAGTATCTCGCGAGCTGCGTTCGCGCCCGGTGCTCCCATTACGCCACCTCCCGGGTGCGTGGACGAGCCGCACATGTACATGCCTTTGACCGGGCCGCGATACTGCGCGTAGCCGGGAAACGGCCTGTTGAACATCAGCTGGTCGAACGTCAGCTCGCCCTGGAAGATATTTCCCTCGGTCAGGCCGACCTCGTCTTCGAGTTCGCGGGGCGTGCGAACCTCGGCGTGTAGTAACAGGTCCTTGAAGTCGGGGCTGTAGTCCGCGATCTGGTCGATCACGGTCTGGCCGAACTGATCGCGTTTCTCGTCGGTCCAGTCACCCGCGGGCTCTACCGGGCAGTATTGTACGAAGACCGATGCCATGTGTTTGCCGGGCGGTGCCAGCGTCGGATCGTATTGCGACGGGACCAGGAAGTCGCAATAGGGATCGGCCGACCAGCGATCGTCTTTCCAGTCATCGTAGGCCTTCTCGAGCCGGCGCAGCGTGTCCGTGAAGTGCATGTGACCGAGAGTGAGCGGCGAGTCCTCAGGCAGTGCCGAAAACGTCGGCATGCCATCGAGCGCGATGTTCAGCTTGCCCGACGAGCCGCGAATCTTGAAGTTCCTGGCGCGCTCGACAAGCGGCGGTGGCAGGTCGTTTTCGTCCATGATCCGCGTGAACGTGCGCTTCGCATCGAGATTGGAGACAACGACGCTGGCGTTGATCTCCTCTCCCGAGGTCAAACGTACGCCTGTCGCCCTGTTTCCCGAGACAAGAATCCGCGCAACCTCGGCATCGGTGCGTACCTGGCCGCCCATCGACTTGAACGACGAAGCGATCGCTCCCGACACGGCGCCCATGCCGCCGCGCGCGAACCCCCAGGCACCCACATTTCCGTCGACGTCGCCCATCGCATGGTGCAACAGCACGTAGGCGGTGCCCGGTGAGTAGACGCCGAGACCCGTGCCGATGATGCTGCCTCCGGAGTAGTGCGCAAGGATCGTCTCGTTCTCGAAATAGTTTTCGAGGTACTCGGCAATCGACATCGTGAAGAATCGGATGAACTCGTAGATCTGCGCCTCGCTGAGTTCGTAGAATTTCCTGAGCAGGTAAGCAAACTCGAACACGTCACGAGGCCGGAAAGAGCCTGGATCGGGCGGTGTTCGAAGCAGGAAGCCTCGAATCAGCTTGCACCAGCGCATGACGTCGGCGTCGAAGCGTATCGCCGCGTCTGCATCTCGCAGACTGTGCCGCATCAGCTCGCGGCGACGAATGTTCGGGTCCTGGTAACTGCCGAAATAGTCGCCGTCCTGCTTGAACGTCATGCTGCTGACGAGCGGTATTACTTTCAGGCCATGCCGTCCGAGGTCCAGCGCATGATAGATCTCGGGCCTGAACAGGCTGCAGACGTAGGAGCAATTGGAGTACTTCCAGCCTTCGTGCAACTCGCGGCTGACCGTCGCGCCTCCGACATATTCGTTCTTCTCGACGACGAGTACGCGCAAGCCGGCCTTGGCGAGGAACGCGGCATTGGTCAGGCCGTTATGGCCGGCGCCGATGACAATCGCGTCGTAATCTTTGTTCGTCATGATGCGTCAGCGAGAGCGGGGATCGTTCGTCTCAACATCAGGTACATATAGAGATACACGAGCATCGCGGCGATGGAAGCCGAGGCGCACATTATGAACACGCCGTGGTAATCGAAGGTATACGCCAGGACCGATGCCGCGATGTTTGGACCGAGGAAATTGCCGAGGCCCTGGGCCGCCGGCAACAGTGCGAGGAAGCGCCCGGAATGATCGACATTGGCAATCGTCGCGGCCTGGTAGATGTCGACGAATATCCAGCAGAAGTTGAAGCAGAACATACTGATCGCTACGGTCGTGTTGGTGATACCGAAAACGAGCATGACGACGATCGTGGCCTGGAATACCAGCGTGACAAGCAGCGGTCGCGCGAGGCCGTAGCGATTGCTGAGCAGCACGGCGAACAGGCACCCGATCACTGAAAAGACGGACGAAACCCACAACATGCTGGCAACCCAGTCCGGAGACGCCTCAGAATCCACGGTCGATAGCTCAATATAGGTCCAGTACCCGCCAATATTGATGTAGGTGAAGACGACAGCGATCAAGACCATCCACGGAACATAGGCAGGTACATGCCGGTGCTCGGCGTGATGTTCACCATCCGGCTCCGCGACGTCGACTTCGACGTCGAGTGCCCTGTCCACCGGATGTCGCGGCAGCCAAGTGATAAAGAGCAGGCCGACGACATAAGTTGCGATGAGCGCGATGTATACGCCCTCAATCGAGAGGTAGGGGAGTAACTTGAGTTCGGCACCCTGCGAACCGGCGAATGCGAATAGCTCGAGGCCGAAGGCAAATGCGGGCCTGGAATGCCCGCCAATGGTCGCGACTGCAACGCCCGTGTACACGCCGGCGCCGATGCCAGCCGCCAGGCGCAGCCAAAGTGTGATTTCGTAACTCTGGTAGACGATGCAGAGTGCATTTGCAGCAATCGTGACGAGGGCCGCGGCGACCGTCATATATCGACGATCGACCTTGGCAACAAACAACGCTGAAATGACGGCCCCGATCGCGAGTCCGCCCAGGTCTGCACCGGCTACGCGGCCAACTTCAACGTCGGTAAATCCCAGGTTGTTGACCCAGGAGGTGCTGATAACCGGGATTCCAACCATAACCGCGTAGCCCACCAGGGCCATGTAAATGCCGATGGTGAGCGACCGCCAGTCGTCGAAAATCGTGCGGTGGTGGAGCAGTGTCCCGCGATCGTCAGTCACGCTGGTGTTTTCCTTGTTGTTCTTCTTCTGCGGGCTGGATGCAAATACTAGCGTATCGGAGCGGCACCCTGCATTACGGCGTGTAGGCGAGGTAGCGCAACAGTCACAGGGAAGGTAGTCAAAAACCCTGTGATATTCTGCCTGACGCTAATGGCGAGGAGGGTTGCAGGCGATGCTGGACAAGACCAGGACAGACTGGCAGACACACGCGGACGGCCTCGAGATCGAAGGCCGGGCGTTCATCGACGGCCAGTACCGGGACGCGCTTGCCGGCGAGACCCGCGAGACGGTCGCGCCGGGTAATGGTCAGAAGCTCACCGACGTCGCGAACTGTGGCCCGGAGGACGCCGATCACGCGGTTGGCATCGCAAGGCGCGCGTTCGAGCGTGGAGTCTGGGCAGATATGGCGCCAGCAGACCGCAAGATGGTCCTCGTGCGTTGGGCCGAACTGATCGAGGACAATGCGGACGAGATCGCGTTGCTCGAATGCCTGGACGTCGGTAAGCCGATCTCCGACACAACCGGTGTCGACGTGCCGTCGGCCGTGCGCACCATTCGCTGGAGCGGCGAGGCCGTCGACAAGGTGTACGACGAGATTCCGCCGACGCCGGTGGACACGCTGGCGCTCGTACAGCGACTTCCGCTAGGGGTCGTTGCAGCAATAGTGCCCTGGAATTTCCCGCTGTCGACCACGGCGTGGAAGCTGGCGCCCGCGCTTGCGACCGGCAATTCAGTCATCCTGAAACCCGCCTCCAACACGCCGCTGTCTGCCTTGCGAATTGCCGGGCTTGCCAGCGAAGCGGGACTTCCCGACGGCGTCCTGCAGGTACTGCCCGGACCCGGCGGTAGCCTCGGCCGGCACCTTGCGTTGCACGAGGATATCGACGGACTGACGTTTACAGGCTCGACAGAGATCGGCAAGCAACTCATGAAGTATTCGGGAGAATCAAACCTGAAGCGAACGTTCCTCGAACTTGGCGGCAAGAGCCCGAACATCGTGTTCGCCGATTCCAACCTCGACAAGGCGGCGACGTTTGCCGCGATTGCCGTGTTCTACAACGGCGGCCAGACATGCACGGCTGGCACTCGCCTGATCGTCGAGAACAGCATTCGTGAGCGTTTCGTCGAAAAGGTCGTCGAGAAGAGCCAGGCATGGATGCCCGGGAATCCGCTCGATCCGGCAACGACGATGGGGCCGATGATCGATGCGGCGCAATTGAAGACCGTAGCGGACTACGTTGGCATCGGGCGGGAAGAAGGTGCCTCACTCGTGTTCGGCGGCAAGCAGGCGTTGGAAGATTCCGGTGGATGCTACTACGAACCGACCGTGTTCGATGGCGTCAATAATGACATGCGCATCGCGCGGGAGGAGATCTTCGGGCCCGTTTTGTCAATCATCGGTTTCGACGACGCGGACGAGGCCGTCAGGATCGCCAACGATTCGATCTACGGGCTCGCCGGTGCCGTCTGGTGCAACGACATCAACACCGCGCACAAGGTCGCTGCCGCCGTGCGCGTCGGCACGATGGGTATCAACAACTATTTCGGTGGCGATATCACGGTGCCTTTCGGCGGCTTCAAGCAGAGTGGCAACGGACGCGACAAGTCCATGCATGCATTCGATGACTACACTGAGCTGAAGACGACCTGGATCGAGTTCGACTAACCGAGCTGGTCGCCAGGCTCCGTTTCGTAACTCGCAATGCCCCGTAACCATGAATCGCTCCTCAACTCATGCAGGTTCGAGTGTCTCCTGCTCTATCTCTTCGCGCCACTCGCTGATATTCATCTCGATGGCGGCGAAACCGGCGATCCAGACGAAGGTATCCCAGGTATACAACCAGTGGGACAGCCACGCCCAGTAGGCGCCAAGCACGCAGAGCACCAGGTACAGCAATATCTTCAGCTTGTTCGCGACTGAAATCACCGTGCCATCGGTGATACCTCGCTCCTGGAAGCGCACGACTGTTTCGATTGACAGGATTATAAACAACCAGGTTACGACCTCGACCAGGTCGGACCACGCGAGGTCTCTTTCGAGCTCAAGGCCCTCCATCGTGCTGACTACGGGGTCATTCCCGACCCAGTAGAACTGTGTCTCGTCCGTAAGCTCGCCGCAGGTTTCCTCGGTCAGTGCTGTGTAGTCGAGGTTGTGGACGAACGCCACGTCGTCGTCAACCAGATCGCAGAGGCTGGAAACGTCGCCTACGGCAACGGTCGGCTGGTAGTCGATGACGGCGACCGCAAACGCGTACACCGTGTGCAAGATCATCAGGAAGCAAACAAGACGGACCCCGTGAATCGTCTTTGCAACCCAGCCCGTCCAGTCCTGATCTTCGAGAATATAGGTTTCGAGTTCGAGCATGAAGAGCAGAATGAACCAGGCCGACTCGTCTATGCTGGTGGCGAACTCCCTGGCCCACTCGAAGATAGTAGAGCCTGAGTTGAGCGTGTGAACAGCGCGGTCCCAGTCCTCATAGATGTAGAAACCCCAGTTAACGAGCAGGAGTGAATAGACGATCCACTTGACGACCTGCTGAAAAGACCGGAGCCTGGTCTCGGAGATAGTCGCTAGTCGCGTGTTCACAGCGCAATCATGTTGATCGTGACACCAGCATGGCGCCCAGCCCGATGATGAAAAGAGACAGGAATGGCTCGAAGGGCCAGTACGGCAGCCACAATTCAAGGTTCGCAGACCAGCCCGGTCCAGTCAGGAACGCAGTAACGGGCTTTTGCCATTGCAGGCCCGTTGCGGCAACCAGAAGGCCAAAGACGATGGCGGCGCCACCCACGTACCTCCATGCGAGCCACACGCTTCTCTCGGGCGCGGTACTGCTTCCTGCTTGCTGACGTTTCCTGCCCCAGGCCGCGATTCTCAGCGCGAATGCGAGAAAGCCGCCCCAGTAGTAGACATAGTCGATTGCCTGGGGATTCTCGTAGTAGAAGAGATTCCACCAATAGACACTAAAGGGGTAGGCCCACAGGAAATAGAGTCCGCTCCTGTGCAACAGCTTCCACTGCTCTTGAGTCAGGTGTTTGCGACCGAACTGGAAGGACGTCACAACCATGGCAGTCAGGAAGATATAGCCTGTGCTGCCTTCGAGTTCATCCCGAAGATAGTAGATTTCCTCGAAGTAATACGGTCGGTAGAAGTTCGACATCAAGAAAATGAACGCGCCTTGCCACGCCATCGCAACCGCGAAGCACATCCCGATGTATTTCCGGTTGCGCAGCAACCACGTCGCGAATGGGCCCGGAAACAGCACCGGTAGCGCTGACGCAGCGACTACCAGGTAGATGAACGGCACTGCCCAGCGTACGGAAAACCCGATCATGTGCGAGACGCCGGGCGCCGCGGACATATCGGTTCCCATCATCTCGACAACCATGACGATGGACATCAGAACGGAAACGAGCCAGAAAAGGCGCCATCCGTTAACGCCTTTTTGTTTTAGCAGTATCTTCGCCTCAATACTCATATGCTCGATTCATAGCGCACGAAACCAGGGCTACCCCGGCGATGATGTCATTATCGTAAGCTCACGGTCACCCACGCCGATAGGTCGAGAAGGCGCGCTGAGCCCGCATGATAGTATCGGAGTATGCCCGTGACGCTGAAGGAACTCGCTCTGAGGACGTTCAAGGCCGCAATATCTTTGACGCCCTGGTTGATTGCCATGTACGTCTTTTACTGGCTCGATTCGAGCGGGAGCTGGACGAGTGATACCCCGCATCGCGGGAAGATCTCGGTTGTGCTCCTGGCCGGTGGAATGCTGTTGTCTTTTCTCCTGCATTCACGCCTTGGGGGACGTGAATCGAAGTAACTTACCTGGGAACGTCTGTTTTCAGGCTGTCTATGGCGCGTTGCGCTTCTTCGATCGCAGATTCGGTCATGGCATTGGACGAGGCGTCCGTGCCGGCGAAAGCGATATTGCCAACGCGCTGTCGCGCATCGACCCAGGGACGCCGTTCGTGCTGCCACCGCTCCGGCCACCAGGCCACGTCACCTGAATCCGCATCGACCGAGTAAGCATAGCCGTGCGGCCATCGATTGACCGTTATGCCGGCTATGTCACGCGCCGGATCGAACCCACCCGGGCCCAGCATGCGACCGAGCTGGTCACGCACGTTGCGCTCGAACGTCTCGAATGACATTTCCAGCAAAGCCCGGCGGCCCGCCCGAAATTGTTCCGGCGCCGACAAACCCGGCGCAAGCGGAATGTGTTGCAAGTGCAGTATGACGGGCTCATCGGGCGACTGCGAGAAACGGTAGTCACCCATGCTGACGGGATGCGTGAACATTACGGTCTGGAAGAAACTGCCGGGGCAATAGGCCCGCCGCACACCGAGATTGGCGAGACTTCTCCAGTGTCGAATCAGCACATTGGTGTAGGAGAGTGGTGCACGAACAGAGCTCTGTAGCGCGGCGACCTGGTCCTCCGGCACGTCGGGACAGATATACGGCAGCATCGCGTGGTAGCCGGCCCAGACAAGCTTGCTTGCCGTCACCATCCGGCCTCTGCCGCCACTCACGTAGGCCACATCCACATCGGTGTCGCGCTTGCCATCCTGGTGACGCAGACTGACGACTGTACTGCTCAGTCGAATACGGGTGAGATTCTGAGCCTGATCAAGCCGTGAATAGTCGAAACCTGCGGTAACGATATCCTCTATAGAACTGCCCGGTGCTGCCGAGGGAATCAGTTTATGGACCAACAAGCGGGCGATCGACGCATTGCCGTCCGGGAAGTAATAGTTTCGGCCATCTTCTACGCCGCCATCTTCATCGTCGTGGCCAAGGTCCATTCCGGCGAACCCCGGGTAACCCTCGCTCCAGGCCATCCAGGCCGGTAATGCATCCGCGCCTATCGCCCAGACACCGTGCGACCACCTTTGTATGAAGGCAAGCACCTCCTTGCCGATCCCGGCGAACGTTTCGAGGTAAGCACGCCAGCTGTGAGACTCGAGGACAGCGCGCCGCTCGGCGGTTGTCATGCCGGCCAGGTAGTCCTTCTCGTCGGCAAACAGTCGCTTGAGTTCCGCCTTCGCCGATAACGACAATGGTGTGTCGTCAATCGACTCGCCAAGACCGTTCTCGCCGGTCGCGAGGTAGTCTGCGCCGAATGTCTCCTTGTCAAAGAAACTGGCACGACCGGCACCGTGCGACGCGAACAGGTATTCGTGGTACGACTCGCTATGGCGTTCGAAATCGATGCCGAGCTCCCGGATTACCCGTTTGGCAGTGGCAGGATAGGACCTTGGTGCTTCCATCAGCATTGTTCCGCCATACCCGATGAACGTGCTGCCATCGAGCGTGAACTCGTTACGTATCGCGTGACCGCCAAAGTCATCGTGATTGTCCAGGATCAGGATGCGCGCGCTCGGGTTCACATCTCGTCGGTAGATGTAGGCCGCCGATAAGCCACTGATGCCAGCGCCGACAACCACGAGATCGTAGTGCTCATCGGTTTTCTCGGCCGCCCAATGTTGGCCATGAGCCGTGGCGTGCGCTACTTCGAACGAACCCGGGTGGGAACCGCGCATGCCGGTTTGCGCCGGTGGGTAATACGCTGACGAGCCCTCGACAATCGACTCGCCGGTTCTCGTACAGCCCGGTAAAAGTGAGGTGCCGATGGCGATGCTGACTCCGTTCAGGAAGTCGCGCCTCGAGATTGTTCGGTCCAGGCCCAGGCGTCGATGGTTCGAGTTCATAGGGTGCCAGTCTGGCTACAGCCGGTCCTTTAGCGCGTAGTACATGATGCCGAGGGTCACCATTGCTTTGCTGAAGCGATACGCGCCCGGCACCACGAACGGCTTCACGTTCGTGAACATGTCGAACTGCTCGAGCGTGCCGGCGACGGCATCGGCCATAATTTTTCCGGCGAGGTGCGTCACGTTGACACCATGGCCGGAGTAGCCCTGGCAATAAAAAACGTTCGGCGAAATCCTGCCAAGTTGCGGCACCCGGTTGATGGGAACTCCGATTCTACCGCCCCAGGCGTAGTCGATGCGGACATCCGCGAGTTGCGGATATATCCGCGCCATCTTGCGGCGGTGCTTCTTCATGATGACCTCCGGGTCATCGCCGAAATAGTGGAAGCGCCCGCCGAACAGCAGACGTTTGTCGGCACTGAACCTGAAGTATTCGAGCAGGAAGTTCGGATCGCATACGGCAAGGTCGCGAGGATTGTTTGCGGCGACAATATCATCGCCAAGCGGCTCAGTCGCGATGATGAAGCTGTTGACAGGGAACATGATGCCGCGCAGCTTGCGCTCGAGCGCGTGGTAAGCGTTACCCGCAATAATCACCGTGTCCGCAGTCACGGAGCCATTCTCGGTGACGACTCTTGGTTTCGCCTCGTGTCGAATATCGATGACCGGTGACTGCTCGTGGATCGTTGCGCCGAGCGAGGTCGCGGCTTGTGCTTCGCCAATGCACAGGTTGAGTGGATGAAGGTGGCCATTGCCCATATTCAGGAGCGCGCCGATGTAGGCATCGGTACCGATGATCTCGCGCGTTTCCGCCCCCGACAGAATGCGGATTTCATGGGGGAAGCCGGACTTCTCGAGCCGCTCGTACTCGCCCTGTATGTCGCGCATGTGGCGATTCTTGATGGCGACGTCCAGGTAGCCCCACTTCAGGTCACAGTCGATAGCGTATTTCTGCACACGGTCGCGGATGATGTCGTGCCCGGCCCAGCGCAATTCGCCGAATATCTCTTCCCGGTCTTTGCCGAGGTGTCTGGCAACGCGTTCTTCACCAGCGATGCCACCGATAATTTGACCACCGTTGCGTCCGGACGCACCCCACCCAACCCTGTTGGCTTCAATGACATGGACGTTGTAGCCACGTTCGGCAAGGCAGAGCGCCGTGGAAATACCGGTGAATCCGGCGCCGATGACACACACGTCGGCTTGCTGCGCACCGCGCAGCGGAGGGAAGTCGGTCACGCAATTGACCGACGCGGCGTAGTAGGAACCGGTGTGCTCTGCAGTGTGCGTCATGAACCTTTCCCGTTCAGACGCTTTTGAAGAAAGCGGGGCCTCAATGCATCTCGCCCTATAGGCGGTGGCTCACCCTGCGGACATCTTGGCGTTTGCTCGCCGGTACTGTGCAGGCGTCATCCCAACGTGTTTCTTGAACGCGGAATAGAATGCGGAATTCGAGTTGAAGCCCGCGGAAAAGGCAATGTTGATGACAGCTCCACCGTCTCGGTCGAGTTCGGACAACAGGCTGCGAGCGTGTCGTACTCGATGACCGTTCACATAGTCAAAAAAGCTCATGCCGAATCCGGCATTGATAACCTGCGACAGGTGATTCACCGAACAGCCGATAGCCTGGGCCAGCACCGGCAAGGTCAGGTTTGATCGCAGGTAGGCGCGCTCAGTAAGCATGATGTGTTCCAGGCGCTTCTTGTACTTCCGCATTTGGCTGCGCCGCAGCCCTGACTTGGCGTACTTGTCCGCTCGTGCAGCCGTCGGGAAATCGTAGTAGTCGGTAATGGCCACAGCGGCATCGCCGTCCAGTGTTATGAATTCGGCGCCGCAATACTGACCCTCTGGAAGACTGTTGTCGCAATCGCCGGCCGGGCAGACACGATACTGAAATGCGATGCTGTTGCGGCTTGAAAGAACTTCCCCGAGCAGCTCGTAATGATGCGGGAAATCCTCGAAGTACTTGTTGAGGAAATCGACCAACTCGTCGTGTGTGCGCCGAATATTCTCCGGCATGTCGACATAAATACCGCCAGACGCGAGGTGATCCGCAACACCTTCAGGATCGTTGTGATTCCACGCGTCGAAGTAGCTTTCCACGAATTTGGCGGTGTGCATAACCGTCCCCCCCGTATCCGGTCACCTGAGTATACAGGCAAAAAAACGGGTTTTGCGGGGCATCCGGAGAGAATAATGCCTTCAACCGGATAGCAGCGTACACTGATTTGGTACCTAAGGCGGGGAACATGACAGCAAGTTCGAAGTACAAACCGGCAGCGTGGATGCAGGATACGCTCAGGCAAGGGTTCTCGCTCCTGAATGCAGGCCGATTCGACGAAGCGTCGGAGTGCTGCAAGCGTTTGCTGGGTGCGAAACCCGACCTTGTCGAGGCTCATTTTCTCGTCGGCCTGATCGCCACGGAGCTCAAGCAGAACTGGACTGCTGTCAGCGCTTTTGGTTCGGTCACAAAGTTGATGCCCGAACACGGTGCAGCATGGGCCAACCTGGCCAGGCTGTTCATGCTTGCCGGGCAGCCGGCCCGGGCAGACAAAGCGTTAGAAAGAGCTGTCGAAAACAACGATGGCAACCCGCTCGTGCTGGATCTCATTGGTGCGACTTACGGATTGCTGGGTGATCAGCAGGAAGCATCGGTCTGGATTGACAGGGCGGTGCAAAAAGATCCCGCAAGTGTGCATTTTCTCGTGAACCAGGCGAACAGCCATGTCTTTCTCGGCAAGCTGGATGAAGCGGAGAAGGTGTTGCGCAAGGTTCTCCGCACCCAGCCTGGAAATCCGAACGCGCACTGGACCCTGTCAAACGTTCGCAAAGCGACGAATCGGGACCACGTCGAAACTTTGCAACGATTGGTAGAACAGGAAGGACGCAATCCACGCGCACTCGCGTTTCTGTACTACGGCCTTGGCAAGGAACTCGAGGATCTGGAGGAGTGGGACGAAGCGTTCGACGCATTCGAGCGCGGCGCAAAAGCTCGTCGTGAAACGATCGAATTCGATGAGCAGTCGGAAATTGCAATGTACCGGGCATTTGGCGAAGTATTTCCTCCGGACTGGCTGAACGATAATTCGAAGGGACACGACGACCCGTCGCCCATATTTGTTGTCGGGCAACCTCGTACCGGCACGACCCTGGTAGAGAGAATTATCACCAGCCATTCGCAGGTGCATTCGGCCGGTGAGCTGAAGCAATTCGGTACCTCCATCCGCAGACTGTCCAACTACCGCGAGCCCACGCGTTATTCTGCGAAGCTGGCATCCCTGGCGGCGGGAATCGACTGCGAGAAGCTGGGCAAGTCCTACATGGTGACGATTGCGAAGATGCGCGGCTCACTGCCGCGATTCGTCGATAAATTGCCGCCGAACTATCTCTATGTACCTCTCATCCTGAAAGCGCTGCCCAGGGCGAAGATCATCCACCTGACCCGCAACCCGATGGATGCCTGCTTCGCGAGTTACAAGCAACTGTTCGCGGACGCCTATCCGCACTCCTACGATCAGGCCGAAATGGCGCGCCATCATGCGCGCTACTATCACCTGATGGCGCTCTGGCGCGAGCGATTTCCGGGGCGGTTCCTGGACATTGCTTATGAAGACACGGCTCGCGACCTCGAGCCCAATGCGCGCACTCTCATCGAATACCTGGAATTGCCTTGGGAAGATGCCTGCCTACAGTTTCACAAGCAGGACACCGCGGTGACGACGGCGAGTGCGGTGCAGGTTCGGGAACCTGCCCACACCCGCTCAATCGGCCGGTGGCGGCGGTACGAGAGTCAGCTTGGCGACATGCGGGAGGCGCTGCTGGAGCAGGGCGTACCGATCGACGAATGACAGGCGGCGCAAGATTTGCAGGTAGACTTTTCCGGCCTATAGGCGAGGATTGCAGCCAAACCGGTGCGGCGTAGTCTCACGAGACATGATGAAATGGCCCAGTCGGGCTAACTAGAGCGACAGAGATCGTCGGGGGGACGACATGGCAGCCACAAGCAAGCAGCTATCAGAGCGTGCACAAATCATTTCTGCGCCCGACAAGGCGGTTTTCTGCGGACCGGAGCGATCAGTACTCGCGCAGGCGATATCGCTTGCACTGATTGCCAGTGTCGCGCCGGGTCCATTGCTCGCGCAGGACGAAGGACTCGAGGAAATCGTCGTTACCGCCACGAAGCGTGCCGAGTCAGTAATGGACGTGCCGCTGGCCATAACGGCCATGACTGGTGAGTTCATTCGTGAGGTCAATCTGAATGACATAAAAGACCTGATCGCGTTCACGCCAGGCATTACGGGTAATAGCAAGGACAGTTTCCTGGACTTTGTCAGTGTGCGGGGCATTCGGACGATCGATTTCGGTAACGGTGGCGATCCGTCGGTCAGTCTGTACAAGAACGGCTTGTACCAGGGCCGCAACGGGTCGGCGGTCTCCAGCCTTTACGACATCGAGCGTTCCGAGGTGCTTCGCGGTCCGCAGGGCTTCCTGTTCGGCAGGAATTCGGTGAGCGGCGCGATGAACATCGTTACTGCGAAGCCAAGTCTCGAGGAAACCGCGGGCTATGTCGAGCTCGACGCAGGCGAACGAGGCGTGCTGGTCTTCGAAGGCGCCGTCAATTTCCCGATCAATGAAAATTTCGCGCTGCGGCTGTCGGGTTACCACTCCGAAGAGGATGGTTACGTCGACAACCTGGCGGGCGGGCCAGACCTGATCGAGCATGATAAGGATGCAGCGCGGCTCTCGGCTCGATACCAGACGGACAAGGTGACGGTCGATTTCATGGCGGAATACGAGGATTCCGACCAGACAGGAACGGTCTATCGGGCGACCGGGGGTGGCTATGACCAGCCGGACAGCGTCGACTTTCCCGGCGGCAGGGGCAATGCTTTCGATTTCCACCACACGCGCATGAACGGCGATGTACCGGTTGCCATTTCCTCCGATGGTACAACGGTAAACAACGACAACTCGCTGCCCAGTACCGACGAGAGTGACATTCTTGCCCTGGGCCTGGATATCGATTATGACCTGGGATGGGCAACCCTTACGTCTCTGACTGGTTACAAGAACCACGACTACACATATGTCGAGGACTACGACGCCTCACCGATCGTCCTGTTCAACTACGGGCAGGACCAGGACGGCGATTATTTCGAGCAGGAATTTCGCCTGACGTCTCAATCCGACGGTCCGCTCAGCTGGTATGCCGGCGCATCCTATTACGAGGAAGACATCGATACGGTTTTCCTGGGGCAGCAGGAAGAAGACGTCTACTGTATCGGTTACTGGTACAACACGTGCCAGGATATGTTCGACTATTACAACTACCTCGACTCTTACTACGGAAACACTTTCTACTGCGACTACTACCTGAGTTATTACTTCCAGGGTTGTACCTTCACGCCGTCACCGGATGGGCTGATCAATGACCGTAACCGGATCAGCGGCAAGTACAGTGGTTATTCGGCCTACGTCGACCTGAGTTACGAGTTCAACGAGTCCTTCGATATCAGCATCGGGGCGCGATATAGCTACGACGAGAAAGAGTTCTCACAGGAAGTCTTGCCGGATCCGGGCGGTTCACAGTTGGCGTACAAGGTGCAGACCGGATTCTCGACACCCAATGGGGCGCTCAAGGACAAGCAGGACTGGGATGAGGTGACCTGGCGACTCGTCGCAAACTGGCATCCGACTGATGGCAGCTTGATATTCGGCAGCATCACTACCGGCTATAAACCGGGCGGATTCGGCAGCTTCAACACCGAGTCCAGGGTCGGGGCGCCCTGTGAACTGCCATTCGGGCTGTGTGTCGCCGATCCTGCGACGGACAGGCCCGGCGATTTCGGTCCGGAGACCGTCACGTCTTACGAAGTCGGTTACAAAGGCACGGTGATGAACGGCCGTATGCAAGTTGCGGCAAATGCATTTTATTATGATTATGAGGACCTGCAGGCGATCTTTGGCGAGGGTCCTCGCACCATCGTCGACAATGTCGGCCAGATTGACGGTAAGGGTGCCGAGCTCGATGTGAACACGGCACTCTCCGAGAACTTCAACTTTCGCGTTGGCCTGTCGTGGTTCGATTCCGAGGCGACGAACGTGCAGGCGTTCTGTGCCAATGGCGAAGTACTGACAGGCGATCCGAATGCTTGCGAAGGAAATTCCATTCCATGGGCACCCGAGTGGACTGCGTTCGCCGTGTTGAACGCGAAGTTTCCGGTCGCGAATGGCGAAGTCTTCGGTAATGTGGCCTGGTCCTGGGAAGACGACTACCGCGGCGACTGGCCTGACGAGGGTTTGATTTACCAGAGAATCCCCGCACTCAACCAGACAGATATCGTTGTCGGGTACAGACAGGACAACTGGACCCTGAGTGCGTACGTCGAAAACGTCTTCGACAATATCTGGTATGACGGCAACTATTCGAACGACGACCCGGATCCGGTTATCATCTATGCTGAGCATGTATTTGGTCCATCACGACCACGGACGGCCGGCGTGCGATTCGGGTACGATTTCTGAGGCAGTGTATTAAAGCGAGCTTCGTCGGCCTCGGAAGCGCCGCCATGTGAGCGTCGAATGACAGAGAGCGATCGCGAGCTGCGATAAGCCGGTGGATATTTACACCACGACGATTGCGATCAGCATCCTCGTCTATATTGCCATCGGCAATTATGCCGGGCGCGGCATACAGGGGCTCGACGACTACTACGTCGCTGGCCGCCGTGCACCAACCCTGATTATCGTCGGCACGCTCGTTGCGAGCCTGATGAGCTCGACCATGTTCCTGGGTGAGGCAGGCTTCGCCTACGACACACAGGGTGGGCCCTATGTGCTGTTTCCCCAGGCGGCCGCGATCGGCTACGTTCTCGGCGCCCTGTTCTTCGGCCGTTATCTCAGGCGCAGCCGCACGAATACTCTGGCCGAGTTCTTCGGCCGCCGCTTTGCGAGCAAACGCGTACAGGTGCTGGCAGGTGTCACGATCATCCTCGCGCTAGGCGGTTACCTGCTCGCGGTGACACAGGGCGCCGCGATACTTCTTTCGCGCTTGACCGACCTGAGCTACGTGGAGGCGCTCTTCGCCGCGTGGCTGAGCTACACCCTATTCACCATGTATTCCGGATCGCGCGGCGTCATCCTGACCGACACCCTGATGTTCCTGCTGTTTACTGTCGCGAGTACCGCCGCAATCCTGTTCCTGGTGAAAGAGCTTGGTGGCGTACCGACGATCGTGGAGGACCTGGTGGCCATCGAAGAGAAACCGGAGCTGATGTCGTGGCACGGCATGATCGGGCCCGGCACGCTGTGGCCGACGGCGCTGGACTACGTAATCTGGGCCGTGGTTATCGATATCAGCTGGATGCTCGTCTACATGGTCAGCCCCTGGCAGTCGAGCCGCCACCAGATGGCCAAAAACGAGCATGTCGTTATCCGGTCGGCCGTGATCGCTGCTCTTGTCGTCGCGTTGCTACAGGTCCTGGTTTACGGGATGGGCGTCGTCATCAATATTGGTGATCCGGCGATATCGCCGCCCGAAAGCGCGACGATCTGGGCGTCACTCAATATGCTGCCGAAAGTCCTCGGAGCGCTGATGCTTGCTGGCATCATGGCGGCAGTCCTGTCCTCCGCATCGACGTTCCTGTCGCTGGTCGGGTTCAGCGTGAGTAATGACGTGGGCATTCACGAGAAGTCGGACGAACAAACCAAGCTCCGCTTCAGCCGCATGATCATGCTTGTCGTCGGCGCCGTGGCGCTCGTGGCGGCGTTCGTTTTCCCGCCGCGGATTTTCTGGCTGACGACCTTCATCGCCACGGTGTTTGCCTCGTCGTGGGGCCCCGTCGGCCTGATGGCAATCTGGAGCAAACGCATCACGGAACAGGCCGCTTTCTGGGGCATGCTGACGGGCCTGGTGCTCAACATAGTGCCGAAGTTTTTCGAGTTCGTCGGCTTGCTCTGGTTGCCGTCCTATCTGAACCCGGTCATCATTGGTGGAATCGCGAGCCTGATCGTGACGATCGTCGTGTCGCGTTACACGACCGTCAGTAAAGCAGAAGCGTCGTATCTCGAGAGCTTGCACATGAGGCCGGCCGCCGAAGTCGGCCCCGGGCGGACGCGCACAACGATCATCGCACCTGTCGTATTGTTGCTCGTAAACGGCATTCTGATGCCTGTATTGCTGACGATTTACTACGTCATTCCCTACCAGCGCGCTACGGGCGCGCTGCGCCCGGACGGTTCGCTAAACTGGGCGACCGGCGAGATGGCGCTGATGCTGGGCTGGACCGTTATTTGGGTCGGCGTCGCCGTCTTTGCGATTTACTATATTCGCAGGGCGTACGCGCCGGTCAGTAGTCGGCTGGTGGCGTAGCCCGGGCGCGCGGGTGCGTCCAGAACGGCTTGGTCCTGATCGTGCACTTTGCCATGCGCCGGTACGGGCGCAAGTCTTTTGCACGATAGATCTCGGCCCATATCTCGCCTTTCAGGAACCGGGTCTCGATCATTGCTAATGCAATATTCGCCTTGACCGAAGGTGACCACATGGCCGACGTGACGTAGCCGATCGTCTTGCTGCAGCGTTCGTTGTTGTAAACAATCGCCTCTTCAGCAGGCCAGTTGCCTTCGATGTCGAGCTTGGTCAGCATCCACTTCGGGCCGCGCCGTTTTTCCTCAACCAATGCTCGTTTTCCGGAGAAATGCGGTTTGTCCAGGTCAACCAGCCAACCCAATCGCAGCTCGAATGGCGTTTGATCGTGCTGGAAGTGGACGGTCTTGAGGGCCTCGGTGAAGTCCATATCCGGCATGATGAAGCCCGTTTCCAGTCGCGCCATATTGGTAGCTGCTTCGCCGTATGGCTGGATGCCATAGTCCTGACCCGCGGCATAGAGCTCATCCCACATAGTAAGGGCCAGCTCCGGATCGACCCACAGTTCGTAACCGAGATCACCCGTGAAACCAGTGCGCGACACCATCAGCGTGCTGCCGTGGAACGGGAAATGCCGGATGTCGAATGCCTTTGCCGTTTCGACGTCGGCCAGCCCCATCTTCTTCAGAACGGCGCAGGAGGTGGGGCCCTGCAGCGACAGGGCAGCCAGGGTGTCGCTTATGTCGGTGACGGTCACATCATCGAAGCCGAACGCACTTTTCCTGAGCCATGCCCCACACGGGCTGCCGCAGGTCAGCATGAAGCGGTCGTCGGCAAGCCTGAAGA
>CAZKZE010000057.1:0-20332 GCA_964557165.1 uncultured Woeseiaceae bacterium | reverse complement strand
TGTTACGATCCGGCCAGCGGCTGCGCTGACACGTTCCGCGAACCGCATACAGAGTACCCGCATGCCCAGGGACGGTCTGTAACCGGCGGCTACGTCTACCGTGGAGGTGATGTCCCGGACCTGGTCGGTTGGTACGTGTTTGGTGACTTCATTAGCGGGCGAATTTTTGCCGTGGAAGAGAGCAGCATGGAGGGGGTCACACCCGAGGTACTACTGGATACTGACCTGATGATCGTCTCTTTCGCCCAGGATATTGGCGGCGAAGTGTACTTCCTCCATTACGGGGCTGTAGGCACAATCCACAAGGTCGAGAACGCGCCATAGTTAGCCATTTCCGATAGAATTTCGGCCACTGAATAATAAACAGGAAGGGACGAACAGTGGCCGTAAAGAGTGATATCGAGATTGCCCAGGCGGCAACCCTCAAACCCATCCAGGAGATTGCTGAGAAACTCGGGATCCCGACGGATGCCCTGATTCCCTATGGTCATGACAAGGCGAAAATCAACGCCGACTTTGTCGAGGCAAAGAGCAAGGACAAGGACGGCAAGTTAATTCTCGTGACTGCCGTTTCGCCGACGCCCGCTGGTGAGGGCAAGACCACGACCACGGTCGGGCTCGGTGATGCGATGAACCTCATCGGCAAGAATGCGCTGATGTGCCTGCGGGAGCCGAGTCTTGGGCCGTGCTTCGGCATGAAGGGTGGCGCAGCCGGTGGTGGCTACGCACAGGTTGTTCCGATGACAGACATCAACCTGCACTTCACGGGCGACTTCCACGCGATCGGAGCAGCGAATAACCTGCTGGCTGCACTAATCGACAACCACATGCACTGGGAGAACCAGCTCAATATCGACCCGCGCCGGGTTACCTGGCGGCGCGTCGTGGACATGAACGATCGCGCCTTGCGGACTGTCACGTCCGGATTAGGCGGCTACCACAACGGAGTGGTCCGCGAAGCCGGGTTCGATATCACAGTCGCCTCGGAGATCATGGCAATCTTCTGCCTGGCGACGGACCTCGAGGACCTCGAGAATCGCCTCGGCAATATTGTGCTCGGCTACACGCGCCAGAATGAACCCGTGACGGTTCGGGAACTCGGCGCAGAAGGAGCGATGACGGCACTCTTGAAGGATGCACTCCAGCCAAACCTCGTGCAGACACTCGAGAACAACCCTGCGCTGATGCACGGTGGACCGTTCGCCAACATTGCGCATGGCTGTAACTCGGTGATGGCGACGTCGACGGGACTGAAACTTGCTGATTACGTCGTTACCGAGGCAGGATTCGGCGCCGATCTCGGTGCTGAGAAGTTCTTCAATATCAAGTGCCGCAAAGCCAAATTGTCGCCGGACGCCGTAGTGCTTGTCGCGACGATCAAGGCGCTCAAGATGCAGGGTGGCGTCGCCAAAGAGGATTTGGGCGAAGAGAACGTCGCAGCGCTGAAGGACGGCTGCCGTAACCTGGAACGCCATATGCGCAACCTCGCGAAATTTGGTGTGCCGGTTACCGTTGCGATCAATCGCTATACGGCTGATACCGATGCCGAAGTCGAAACAGTTCGCGCGTTTTGCGACGAGTTCGGCGTCAAGGCCATCAACTGCACGCACTGGGCGGATGGCGGTAAGGGGACGACCGAACTGGCCGAGCATGTCGTCGAATTGTGCGACAGCGGAACGGCGCAATTCCGCACGCTTTACGGTGACGATTTGTCACTGTGGGAGAAGACCGCGACCATTGCCCGGGAGATATACGGCGCCGAGGACATTATTGCCGATAAGAAAGTCCGGGAGCAGTTCGCCAAGTTCGAACGTGAGGGCTACGGCAAGTACCCCATCTGCATGGCGAAGACCCAGTACAGCTTCTCCACGGATCCCAATTTGCTTGGGGCGCCGTCAGGGCATCACGTTCAG
Source organism: uncultured Woeseiaceae bacterium (assembly GCA_964557165.1). GTDB lineage: Bacteria > Pseudomonadota > Gammaproteobacteria > Steroidobacterales > Woeseiaceae > UBA1847. The sequence continues at coordinate 18,419 of CAZKZE010000057.1, read as the reverse complement.
ATTCGCGAAATCCGACTGGCGGCGGGCGCCGAGTTTGTCGTGGTCGTGACCGGTGCGATCATGACCATGCCGGGTCTGCCCAGGGTGCCGGCAGCGAATGCGATCCGCGTGAATAAGGAAGGGCAGATCGAAGGTTTGTTCTAGGACGTCCTCAGGCCGCGTTTGCGCGCGGCCTGTTCTTGAAGAGATCCTCATTCCGCATACGGAAGGCGGGCCAGTCCTCGTCTTCCTGCGCGCGTTCGTCAATGAGTAGCAGAAACAGCCACGTGATCATGGCGTTGTATTTGCTGCTAGCGCCGATCCTGGTCGTCAGTCGCCGCAGGGCCCCATCGAAACGCTCTATGGCCTCGTCGCGAGGAAAGGCCGTGATATAAAGCCATCCGACGTAGATGTGTGCCTCGTGATCGAACAGCGCCGGGTCCACATCGGCGGCTTCAAAGCGATCGATCGAGTACCGGGTCTCGAGGCGGCCGGTCATCCTTCTTTTTCCATCAGTTTGTGGCTGTCGCTTGCGGTCAGTTCACAGCCGTACACGGTCTTCAGTTGTGCGATGACCTCGCGGGTCTCTGCCGAGAACGGTGACTTGCCCTCGAAAGCGTGCAACACAATTCCCTCCAGCAGATCACCCAACGTCAGGTCGCTGTATTCGGCCAGGCCTTTGAGGACCTTGAGTAAGGATGTTTCGATACGCACCCCCGTTTGGGTACGGCGGACAACGGGGCTTGCCATGACGACCTCCGCAGTTGGTGAGAAGGTACCAAGGTAATAAGGTAACATACACTGTGCAAGTGGACAATAAGAGCTAAAGTCCGAGTGTCTTCTGATTACCAGATATGTCGACAAGTATTCGGAGAGGAGCGGCACGAATGCCGACGATGGGGGAACTCGAGAAGGGATTTACTCTCGGCGACTGGGAGGTGCTGCCACAAAGAGGCGTCATTTGTCGCGGAGGTGAGGAGGTTCACCCCGAGCCCAAGGTCCTCGCAGTGTTGCTCGCGCTCGCGCGCCGCAATGGCGACCTGGTGACCCAGGATGAGTTGATCGACGAGGTTTGGGAGGGTCGCGCATTCGGCAATGAACCGATCCAGCGTTGCATCGCGTTGCTGCGCAGGCATTTCGGCGACACCCGACCATACCAGTACATAGAGACGCTGCAGCGCAGGGGCTACCGGCTTATTAAGCCGGTCGAGTTGCATGTTCAGCCTGACGTACTACTTGCGGAGCCCGCGGACGAAAACAACAATGACACGCGCCTCTGGAAGATAGTCACTGCCGTGGTGGCCGCGGGATTCCTTGCGATAGCGGCATTCACCTGGTGGCCGCTGACTCCCAGGGGACCCTACGTTCAGTCCATCGCGATCCTTCCCATGGATAATCTAAGTGGCGATCCGGCCAACCAGTACCTTTTGGAAGGCACCAGGAATTCTCTCGCGCACCGATTGGCCGAGCTGCAGGATTTCGCGGTAAAGAACGTACGGCATTACCCCGAAACGAACCGTGAACCGTCTGAAATCGCAGCGACGCTCAATGTCGAGAGTCTCCTGTATGGGGCCCTGCAGAAACAGGGAGACGTTCTCAAGATAACCTGGCATATCGTCAGCGGTGAGGACAATGTCACCGTCGGGTCCGGTGAGGAAATCGGCAACCTCGGCGGCGTGTTCCGACTCCAGGAGCAGCTCGCCCAGGCCGTGCGTGGCGAACTGGCGGGGTCGAAGACGCCGCAACTGGTCATGCGGGCTGAGCCCGAATCGGCCGCATACAACAGCTTCATGCGCGGCATGTACCTGCTGGAACGCCGGAGCGAGCCGGGCAAGCTCGAAGCCGCGATCGGATTGTTCGAAGAGTCTGTATTGCTGGACGAGAGCTTTGGTCCCGCCTACCTGGCCCTTGCCGAAGGATACGCATTGCTACCCGACTACCGGGATTTGCCCCTTGAAGAAAACCACCGCCTCGCTGTGGAGACCGTCGAGAAAGGTATCAGTGTCGATCGCAGCATCGAGAATGCAGCTGCATCGATCTACGGTTTCATTTATCACCAGCAGAAGCGCTGGCACGAGTCGGAGGAAGCGCATTTGCGGGCGGTGAATGCCGCGGTAGTCGATGCGAACTCATTCAATTGGTACTCGCGGATGCTGGCCAGCGTCGGGCGACGCGAGGACTCACTCAAGTGGATCCTGGCGGCAGAGAACATTGACCCGGACAATCCTATTCTGATCAATCGTATCGCGCTCACGTACCTGTGGCTGGGTAACACCCGAAGAGCGCACGAGTACTTCGAACGTGCCGGTGAATTGGTGCCGGGCGGACGCAACCAGGTGCTTGGCTACGCGCTTCTGTTACTCCGACTCGGCCGAATTGAAGAGGCGAAAACACTCGCAATCGACGAAGCGCATTTCGGGAACGCGCCGGCCGACTGGATTGAGCCGGTATTTTCGGCGTTCGCGGACCCGACGCGAATCAACGAAGCGCTCGATCTGCTGGACAGGCACTGGGCGGAAAGGACGCTGGAGCCGCAGGTAGTACTCATCGCAAGAACCGCGTTGGGCGACGTCGAGGGCGCACTGGAAATCGCCCAGCTGCTCGAGCAGCCAGGCGAGATCTTCGAAATGGATCTGCTGTTTATTGACGAGTTGGAGGCCCTGCGGCTGCACCCCGAGTTCATCCCGCTAATGACAAGACTCGGTGTTGTGGACTATTGGGAGAGCATGGGTTGCGTGTGGGAGGGTAGCCAGGTCAATTGCGCGATGGATTAATCGTCCTCCACACGCTGCCGCGATTTCTTGAGGTTACCGCGGCGACTCTTCGCATCCAGCCGTTTCTTCTTTGCCTTCTTGCCCAGTCGGGTCGGAATCCGCGGTTTCTTTTTCTGCGTGGCCCCACGAACCAGATCGGTTAGTCGTCCCAGGGCGGCCTGGCGGTTGCGGTCCTGGCTCCTGCTTTCCTGGGCTTTGATGTTCAGGACACCGTCCGTGGAAATTCGTTGGTCGCCACTCCCGAGCAGTTTCGTGCGCACGCGGTCCGGTAGAGACGGGCTGTTGCGGATGTCGAATCGCAGGTGAATGGCGGTTGCGACTTTGTTGACATTCTGGCCGCCCGCGCCTTGAGATCGCACCGCCTTGATCTCAATCTCGGACAGCGGAATGCGGATTGTTTCTGTGACTTCCAGTTCGACCACGATCTCTCCGGCGGATGGGTGGCGAATATGTGAGAATGCGCCCCTCATATTGCTGATCGGCAGGGTTAATGCAAGCGCGTAATCTGATTATTCTTGTTTCTTGCCAAATGATCTCCGCGACCGCGACGATTTCGCTTGTGACGCTCGGTGGCATCATCGGATCGACGATGACGGACAACCGTGCACTCGTCACATTGCCCTTGTCGTTGATGATTGTCGCGGGAGCCGCGACCGCGGTACCGGCAACGATGCTGATGCGACGTATAGGGCGTCGCTACGGTTTCGTAATGGCCTCGTGTTGTGCCGCGATCGGAATGGCGATCGGAATAATCGCACTGCAGCGGTCTAGCTTTGCACTGTTCTGTGTGTCGGCCATGATGCTCGGTGCCAACACCGCGTTCACCTTGCAATATCGGTATGCGGCGGCCGAGAGCGTTGCACCGGAATTTGTCGCTCGTGCTGTTTCTTTCGTCTTGCTCGGACCGATCGGCGGCGCGATTCTCGGCAAGGAGATTGCGGTTCGGGGTCAGGGTTGGGTTGCCGGTACGCCATACGCGGGAACAATGGCGGCGTTGTGCATCCTGTTCGTCGTCCAGGCGTTGCTGTTGCTCGCGCTTCGCGAGCCTGCCGGCCACGCAGATCAGGAATTACAGCAATCAGATCGCCCTCTTGGCACTATTATTCGACAACCAGTATTCCTCGCTGCAGTGTTTGGCGGTGTAGTTGCCTATGGTGTTATGACTCTGATCATGACCGCCACGCCTCTTAGCATGCACGTCAACGAGGGCTTCTCGATCGAGGAAACGGGCAGCGTGATTCGCGCGCATGTTCTTGCCATGTATCTACCGTCGCTTGTGGCGGGATTCCTGATCGATCGAGTCGGTGTGACTCGCCTCATGATTGTTGGCGCAGCATGCATATTCGCGACGTCGATTATTGGCCTGCAGGGACATGCATTGGTGCACTACTGGTGGGCACTGGTGTTACTCGGAATCGGGTGGAATTTCCTGTATGTCGGCGGCACGACCTTACTGACCTACACATACTCGATGGCCGAGCGGTATCGCGCTCAGGCTGTTAACGAGTTTCTAGTGTTCGGCATGTCCGCATCCTCATCACTTCTGGCAGGCACGGTCATGTTCTATTTCGGCTGGACCACGCTCATGCTGATTCCCATTCCGGTATTGATCGCGATTGTTGCGGCGCTGGTTTACATTCGCAGCGACCCTTTGGTGAGGCGACCATTAGTCGCGGAGCAGGGCTAGATCAATGTCGCACGATAAGAACTTGCGCGATTTGCTCGAGGATGCCGCGAGGCGGGGGATCGATTACCGCGAGCAGAGCGTCTCGCGTGCAGTCGCGCCTACGGACGCGGCGATCGAGAACGTCGCGCGCTTCAAAGAGCCGTTGCCTGAAGACGGCGCTGCCGATACTGACGTACTGGCCCAACTCGACGAAGTCGGAACCCCGGCTGCCGTGGCGATGACCGGCCCGCGCTTCTTTGGTTTCGTGATCGGTGGGTCGCTACCCGTTACCCTGGCCAGCAACTGGCTGAGTTCAGCCTGGGATCAGAATGACGTCATGTACGAGGTCACGCCGGCAACCGCGACGCTGGAACGCGTCGCGATGGACTGGATGATCGATCTGTTTGGATTGCCTGCAGAAACCGGCGCGGCGTTTGTGACCGGCGCGACGGTCGCAAACTTCTCCTCGCTGGCGGCTGCCCGGAATCGTGTGTATGCCGACGTTGGCTGGAATGTTGAGGCCGACGGCCTGATCGGTGCGCCGCCTCTGGCAATTCTCGTCGGCGAGGAAGTGCATCCGACGGTCATAAAGGGCATCGGCTTGCTCGGCTTCGGACGCGACCGAGTGCAGCGACTTCCGGTAGACGGGCAGGGCTGTATCGACGCGACGCAGATACCCAAAATCACGGGGCCGACGATCGTGTGTACCCAGGCAGGTAATCTGAACACGGGCGGTTTCGATCCTGTTGGAGATATTTGCGACGCGGTCAAGCCCGAAGGTGCCTGGGTGCACGTCGATGGCGCGTTCGGTTTGTGGGCTGCCGCGTCCCCCGAACTTGCACATCTCTGCAACGGCTTCCAGGCTGCGGACTCCTGGGCAACCGATGCGCACAAGTGGCTCAACGTTCCCTACGATTGCGGTATCGCGTTTGTGCGCAATGCGGCAGCATTGAAGTCCGCGATGTCGATTACGGCTGACTATCTGATCACGGAAACCGAGAACAGAAATCCTTCCGACTACACCCCGGAATTGTCTCGCCGTGCTCGTGGCGTTGACGTCTGGGCGGCTTTGAAGTCCCTTGGAAGGTCGGGCCTGGCCGAAATGCTGAATCGTTGTTGCAGCAATGCGCGGCGGTTCGCTGACGGGCTCGCAAAAGCCGGCTTCGGGATTCTCAACGATGTGAATCTGAACCAGGTGCTCGTGTCTTTCGGCGATGACGCGAGAACACGCAGGGTTATTGACGCGATTCAGGCCGACGGTACCTGCTGGTGCGGCGTCACGGTCTGGCAGGGACGTACGGCGATGCGCATCAGCGTATCTAACTGGTCGACGACGCCCGCTGATGTGGACGTGAGTCTTGAAGCGATTATTCGGCTTGCTGCAGAAACGAGATAAGACGCAATGAAACGCCTCTACGACGACGAAATGTATCGCTTTGACATGCCGCAACGCAGCTACTGGGAAGCGACTGCTGGAGACCTGCAGGTCGACGCGACACCACTGACCGGCGACGAGTCGTGTGACGTTGCGGTCATCGGCGGCGGTTACACGGGCTTGTCGGCCGCCTATCACCTGGCGCGTGACTTCGATGTGGATGTCCGCGTTCTCGAGGCCGGGCATATCGGGTGGGGCGCTTCCGGTCGTAATGGTGGCTTCTGTTGCATGGGAGGCACCAATTTCGGAGCTGCCGATTCGATCAGGATGTTCGGGCTCGAAGAAACCCGGCACTGGTTCAGGGCGCAGGTGGAGTCGGTCGAACTTGTACGGAGGATCGGTGCGGACGAGCATCTCGATTTCTGGCCTCAGGGCGACAGCGAATTCCTGGTGGCGCACACACCGCGCCACTATGCAGATCTTGGCGACACGTGCGACATACTCTCCGGACAGCTGGGGATTGACGCGAATATGATTGGCCCTGATGAGTTCCGCGAGCGTTTCTACGATTCGACGGAGCAGTATGGCGCGATGCGCGAAGGGCCGACATTCGGCCTGCACCCCCTGCGATACTGCCTGGGACTTGCAAGCGCGGCGGTCAAACGCGGCGCGACCCTCCACGATCGAAGTGAAGTTGTCGATTGGACCAGGGGCGATGACGGAATGCACCGACTCGGCACTAGCGGCGGCACGCTTCGAGCGAAGCGCGTGATCTATGCGACGAACGGCTTTATTCAGGAAAGCCTGCGGCGTGAGTTTTCAGGACGCACCTTGCCGATCATCAGCGCAATTATCGCGACGCGTCCACTAAGCGACGAGGAGCGAGCTGCGCACGGTTGGCAGACCGAACAACCTATGGCAAATACACGGCGCATCCTCAACTACTTCCGCATGCTGCCCGATGGACGGCTTATGTTCGGCGGGCGAGGACATGGCAGGGGCAACGCAATGAAGGAGCGCGAAACATACGCCGCTCTCAAGCGCACGCTCGCGACGTTCTGGCCGCAATGGGCAGACATCGACGTTGAATACGGCTGGCGAGGACTGATTTGTTTTACCGGGGGCCTGCGACCATCGATTGGACAGCTCGAAGACGACCCGTCGGTGTTTCACGGCTTCGGGTATCACGGCAATGGTGTAGCGATGGCGACCTGGACCGGCAGCAAGCTGGCCGATTGGATCGGCACGGCAACCGAGCCGAAGCTGCCGGCCATCGTCCGGGGGCTCGCAAAGAAATTCCCGTTACCTTCGTTGCGCTTCAGGTACCTGCAACTCGGGATTGCCGCTTCGCGCTGGCTCGACAGCCGGCGCTGATCAGAGCGCGAACGTCAGAAGTTGTAGACAAAGGCGAGCGAAACGACTGGCCAGGCCTTGTAGTTACTCATTTCCTCTTCAAGTTCGAGGCGCTCGGCTTCGAGTGCCTGACGCAGGGGGACCTGTACCTGTGCTGGAGCCGAGTCCAGCCCTGTGGCATCCAGCGTGACGGTCGGCTCACCCTGCCAAAGAAGGCCGAAGTCGAGGTTCAGGCCCGCCTTGCCAAACAGCTCAAAGTCGAAACCGACACCAAGATAGGGCGACGTGCTGTCAAAGGACACGACGCTCTCCAGCGTACCAACGTCACTTGACGAGAACGATGCGCCGCCAATATTGAAGTTTGCACTGCCGATGTCCTGGCTGGCCAACTGAATTTCGTTGCCGTTGGCAAACGCGCCCAGGGTGAGGCGGAACGGACTGGCAGGAAACTTGAAATTGGTCGTCAGGTAGTAGTTGTCGAGGGCGAGCGTTGCTTCGTAGTCGATGCCGCCGTAGCCGGCCTTATCGTTGTAGTCGTAACTGTTGACGCCAACGCGCAGGTCAAACCACGGAACGGGCGGATCCCAACGAGCTTCGAGGCCCAATCCGAGTGTTCCTGCTTTTACCCCAGCGCCGAAATCGGCCATGGCTGTGCCGCTGGCTAATAGCGCAATGGCGGCGAGCATCGTCTGCAAGGATCTGAATTTCATGGTGCTTTACCCGATACGAATAGTGGACTTGAGCGTATACGGGGATCACAGGACCGACTGTGCGATTCATCACAGGTCCGGCAACTTCGTGGGATATGTTAAATACCTGGAAGGTCTGTGAACGTCGGTTCCGACATCTTGTCGCGTCCCCATTTCAGGAAGATCGAAGGTCGCGCATCGGGATCGATATTGACCTTGTCGAGATCGCCGTCGACATGCGCCAGCGCCATCAGTCGCTTGTCCATGACATGGAACCAGGCCCGGGGATAGTACGCGAGGAAGTACATGCCAAAGTAACCATTGGGCAACTGAGGCACATTCGGAACGTGGCGCAGTGATTGATAGCGGCGCAGGGGATGCGCGTGATGATCTGAGTGGCGTTCCAGGTGGAACAGGACGAGATTGCTCAGCACAAAATTGCAGTTCCACGAATGGCGGGGCTCGCAGCACTCATAGCGGCCTTTGGCCGTCTTCTCGCGTAGCAGGCCGTAATGTTCGATGTAGTTGGCGCTCGTGAGTTGCCAGTAGGCAGCCGCATGGTGAATTAGCAGGAAAGGCACGGCCAGCCAGCCGAACACAGCGATGAGAAACGCTGCCATTAAAACGCTAATGGCGTAGGACTGCAGAATCGGGTTGCTGTAGTGCCAGATTGGCTTGTTACGTGAGGCCAGGCGTTCGCGCTCTATAGCCCATGCACGCCGAAACACACCGGGAATCTCACGGAGCGAGAACCTGTAGATACTTTCGCCCATCCGAGCGCTGGCGTCGTCCTCGGGCGTCGAAACGAGCATGTGATGACCGCGGTTATGGTCCACGGAAAAGTGCCCGTACGCGGGGACGGCCAGCACGAGTTTAGCCAGCGTCTTCTCCAGTTTCGAATTCTTATGACCGAGTTCGTGCCCGGTATTGATGGCGAGCCCGGCCGACATACCGGCTACCAGCGATAGCACCATGAATGCCCACCAACTCAGCGGCTGTGTCAGTGCATAGACCGCGCAGCCAAAGAACGTAATGAAATGTAGCGGGACGATCAGGTACGTGAGGTGCCTGTAGTAATGATCCTGGTCGAGCTGCATGACCACTTCTTCGGGGGGATTGTTGGTGTCTTCACCGATCAACCAGTCGAGTACGGGAGTAAACACGAAGAAGTTGACCAGCGGCAGGAAAAACCAGAGCTCGTTGCCAGTCGACGAGTGCAAGCACATTGGCACAAATACCTGCAAAGGGTAGATGACCGAAAGAAACCAGAACCAGCGCTTGCGATCGACGTAGTGAATGGCTTCGCCGTTCGCCGCAACGCCCGTGTAGCCCCGCATGCCGTTGTCCCCTGAAAACGCTTTGCCCACCAAGCACTGAATTATCGCCCTAAAACCCGGTCTACACCAAGGCAGGGCGCGTAGTCCTGTCGGGTAATTATACAATCCGGTCCCGGGAACTAACCCATTTTCAAAGAAATTCGCGTTAAATCAAATACAAGGGACTTTGGTACATAAATTGCTCTATAGTTTGTTGCTGGCAAGCGCATTGAGGGTTGGCATTGAGGGATAACTTCAGGCTATTGGCAGCAGCCGTAGTGGTGACTTCGATAATATTGGTCGCCGGTTGCGGCAAGAAGACCGAGGAAACCGGGTCAGGCACAGCTCCATTACCGTCTGCTACATCGTTGGGCGATCAGGTCGTCCTCACGGCGGCGGAATACCTTGAGACTGAGCAATATGCCGGTGCGAACCGGCGACGAGGCGAACAGCAGGCGCGGATTTGCCAGGCCTGCCACAGTCTCGACAACGGTGGGCCTAACATGATCGGGCCCGCACTCTACGGTTTTTTTGGCACGGAAGTTGGGTCGCGCAGTGGATTCGAATACTCGGCCGTCATGCGCAATGCCGATTTCGTGTGGACGCCTGAAGCTCTGAACGCCTGGCTCGCTCAGCCGGGCCGATTCCTGCCAGGTAACCGCATGACTTTTGCCGGCGTGCTGCGGCAGGAAGACAGGGATAACCTGATCGCCTACCTGCTGGAAGTTACAACGGCATCCGAAAACGAATAGCGGGGAGCGAAGAAAGCGCCGATGGAAATTAGCACAACAATAGAGGAACAACGCGCGAGCGAAGAGCGACGCGCGTTTTCCTGGCGGACGGTTGCCTACGGGTTCACTTTGTCACGCCGCCACACTCATCGACGCAGTGTGGACGACGAGGTCATTTTTCTGGACTGGCATCATCCCTGGCTGTTCTTCCTCGCGACGGGAACGATGGTCCTCTCTTGCGCAGATGCGTTCCTGACACTGCTCTTGCTCGAGCGCGGCATGATCGAGGCGAATCCGATCATGAATGCAATCATGGCGCAGGGCACGACGGTTTTCACCAGTATCAAGCTCGCTATGACCGCCTTTGGAATCTTCGTGCTGGTGTTTCTCGCCAAGGCCCAATTCCTGAACCGGTTGCGGACCGGACTATTTCTGACGACGTTCTTCACGTTCTATGCCTGCCTGGTCTGCTACGAACTGGTCAACTTATTGCGGCTGAGTTAGCCGTAGATCCTCGCCGCAATTCGATTCCCTAAAAGGGGCGCTTGGGATAAACTAGCGCCCCTTTTTTGGCCCGGACCCGTTGCGCCTTTGGGTGAACGTGTCGCAGGCATTATAAGTCTTTGAAAGAATGAGCAATTCCCTCAAGGAACAACTAGCTTCGACGCCCTTGTTTGGCAGCAATGCGAGTGCGGTTGAAGGGCTTTACGAGCAGTACCTGGTTGATCCGGCTGCTGTGCCGTCCGGTTGGCGTGAATATTTTGCGTCACTGGGCGACCCTGACGCCGAAGTCGTGCATTCGAAGATCCGTGACGAGCTGCTCGCGGAAGCGCGCGAAGGCCGCCGCGCCGGCACGACCACGGCGCGTGTTTCGGGCAAGCCGGTTACCTCCGGCGAGAAGCAGGCGGCAGTGTCCCGGCTCATCCAGGTATATAGCCTTCGCGGTCACCAGATTGCCGATATCGATCCCCTCGGAATCATGGACAGGCGCATGCCTGGTGTCCTCAAGCTCGACTACCTTGGTCTGACCGAGGCCGATATGGACACCGAGTTTTTTACCGGCGGCCTGGCAGGAACCGGTAATGAGCGCATGAAGTTGCGCGACATCCTCGACCTGCTGAAGTCCATCTATTGCGGCAGAATCGGCGCGGAGTTTGCTCATATTTCACGTGCCCGCGAGCGCCTGTGGTTGCGCAAGCGCTTCGAGCAAGGGGCGGTCGCTGACAACCTGAGCAATGAGGAACGGCTCTGGACGCTTGAACAGCTGACGAGCGCCGAGGGCATCGAGCGCTATCTGCACACGAGGTACGTGGGGCAAAAGCGATTCTCGCTCGAGGGCGGCGAGAGCCTGATTCCCATGCTCGACGACATCATCCAGCAAGGTGGCAAGACGGGAATCCGGGAAATCGTGATCGGTATGGCGCATCGTGGTCGTATCAACGTGCTCGTCAATATCCTCGGGAAGTCACCTGAAGAACTGTTCGAGGAGTTTGAAGGCAACTACGACCTCGATGAACTCAAAGGCTCTGGTGATGTGAAATATCACAAGGGCTTCTCGGCGGATATGAAGACGCCCGGCGGCAACGTGCACATCGCGCTGGCCTTCAACCCGTCCCATCTCGAGATCGTGAATCCCGTCGTCGAGGGCTCGGTTCGCGCTCGCCAACAACGTCGCGAAGACCTGGAGCGCCTGGAGGTACTGCCCGTGCTTATCCACGGTGATGCGGCATTCGCCGGCCAGGGCGTGGTCACCGAGACCTTCCAGATGTCACAGACCAACGGCTTCCGGACTGGCGGTTCCGTGCATATCGTGATCAATAACCAGATCGGATTCACGACCAGCCGTCCGTCCGACGCCCGCTCGACGGAGTACTGCTCCGATGTGGCGAAGATGATCGAGGCCCCGATCTTCCATGTGAACAGTGACGATCCCGAGGCAGTGCTGTTCGTGACACGCCTGGCACTCGAGTATCGCCAGAAGTTCAGGAAAGACGTGGTTATTGACCTCGTCTGCTATCGCCGCCATGGCCACAACGAGGCCGACGAGCCGTCAGCGACGCAACCGATTATGTACGGCGCCATCAAGAGCCACAAGACGACACGTGAGTTGTATGCAAATCGCCTGGAACATTCCGGCGTCATCGAAGCGACGACAGCGGCGGAGTTGCAGGACAGCTACCGTGACCGGCTGGACCGGGGCGAGCCGGTGCCGAAATCGAGCCTGGGGATGATTGGTGACGAGTTTACGGTCGACTGGACGCCCTACGTGCACACCGAATGGGACGCGTCCGTGGATACGACGATCAGTCCGGCGGAGGTCGCTCGCCTGGGAGACGCAATCACAGAGATTCCTCCGGACGTGAAGCCGCATGGTCGCGTCCAGCGCATCATGGATGATCGTCTCAGGATGGCGAAAGGCGAGATGGATATGGACTGGGGCTTCGCCGAGACGATGGCCTATGCCTCGTTGCTCGTCGAAGGACACGATGTTCGTCTCGTCGGCCAGGACAGCGGTCGTGGCACGTTCTTCCATCGCCATGCCGTCCTGCACAACCAGCTGAACAACCGCGAGTACACACCGCTGCAACACATCGTTGACAGGCAGAATGCGTTCCGCGTTATCGACTCATTTCTTTCAGAGGAGGCCGTCCTCGGATTCGAGTACGGTTATGCGAGCACTGCGCCTGACACCCTCGTAATCTGGGAAGGCCAGTTTGGCGACTTTGCCAACGGCGCGCAGGTGCTCATCGATCAGTTCATCAGTTCCGGGGAGTCCAAGTGGGGACGTTTGTGCGGACTGACGATGTTCCTGCCGCACGGCTACGAAGGCCAGGGCCCTGAGCATTCATCGGCCAGGCTCGAGCGCTTCCTGCAGCTCTGCGCCGAGCACAACATGCAGGTTTGCGTGCCTTCGACCCCTGCGCAGATGTTCCACATGTTGCGCCGCCAGCAGGTTCGCAACTTCCGCAAGCCGCTGATCGTCATGACGCCGAAGAGCCTGCTGCGGCACAAGATGTCCGTATCGCCGCTGACGGAGCTGTCGAGCGGCCGCTTTGAACTCATCATTCCCGAGATCGAAGCGATCGAGCAGAAGAAGACACGACGACTGGTGTTTTGCAGTGGCAAGGTCTATTTCGATCTTCTCGAGGCGCGCGAAGTCAACGGCATCAAGGACATCGCGATCATCAGGATCGAGCAGCTGTACCCGTTTCCGGTCGAAGAATTCGCCGACATGCTTGATCAGTACAGTCATGTCGAGGAAATCATCTGGTGCCAGGAAGAACCGCTCAACCAGGGAGCGTGGTACCAGATCAAGCATCGCCTGCAGGAACCCCTGAAAGATCATCAACAGCTCTACTACGCGGGACGACCAGGTGCGGCAGCACCGGCATCCGGCGTGTTCAAAGTCCATCTGCAACAGCAACAGGCGCTGGTCGAAGCGGCCCTCGATATCAACACCGAGGCCAGCAAGGTCCGCAAGCCTGAAAAAACCAAACGGAAGAAGAAATGACCATAGAAATTAAGGTCCCGCCTTTACCTGAATCGGTATCCGATGCAACGCTGGTCGCCTGGCACAAGGCAGTGGGCGAAGGCGTGGCGCGCGACGAGAACCTTGTCGATCTCGAGACCGACAAAGTGGTTCTCGAAGTACCGGCGCCGACTGCAGGCACGCTCGCCAGGATTGTTGTCGAGGATGGCGCCACGGTCGTCGCTGGCGATGTGCTCGCCATTCTTGAAGAAGGCGAGGTTGCCAAAGTCGCGGCAGCAGCGCCCGAAAAGAAGACCGAGAAGAAGGCAGCACCAGCGCCGGCTGAGAAGAAAGGGCCGGTGAAGACCAGCCCCGCAGTGCGGCGCCTCCTCGACGAGCATGATCTCGACGCGACGATGGTTACGGGGAGTGGTAAGGACGGGCGTATCACGAAAGCCGACGTTATATCCTTCCTGAAGACCGACGACAGCAGCAATGTTACTCCGGGTGATCCTGCGCCCATGAGTGTCGAAACGGTGTCAGCCGGACCCGAGCGCAGCGAGAAACGTGTGCCTATGACGCGTCTGCGGGCGCGTATCGCCGAGCGGCTGGTCGATGCGCAGCAGACCGCCGCCATGCTGACGACGTTCAACGAAGTCGACCTGACTGAAGTTATGGCAATGCGCAGTCGTTACAAGGAAACGTTCGAGAAGAAACATGGCGTGCGGCTTGGTTTCATGTCGTTCTTCGCCAAAGCGTCTGTCGAGGCGCTGAAGAAGTTCCCTGTGGTAAATGCGTCGGTCGAAGGGACCGATATCGTGTACCACAACTACTTCGACATCGGCATCGCAGTGTCGAGCGACCGCGGCCTCATGGTCCCGGTCATTCGTGATGTGGACCAGATGAGCTTCGCAGAGTTTGAGGCGGCGCTGACGGACATGGCCGGCAAGGCGCAGGCCGGTACGATCAGTATGGAAGACCTGACGGGTGGTACGTTTACGATCACGAACGGCGGGATCTTCGGTTCGATGATGTCGACGCCGATTCTCAATCAACCACAGAGCGCTATTCTCGGCATGCATTCGATTCAGCAACGCCCGATGGTTGTTGACGGGGAAATCAAGGCGCGGCCGATGATGTATCTCGCGATGACTTATGACCACCGCATTGTCGATGGCAAGGAAGCAGTGCAGTTCCTTGTCTCCATCAAGGAACAACTTGAAGACCCGGGTCGCCTGCTATTGCAGGTCTGATTCGGACATCTAACGACAGGATTCGAATTCCGATGAGCAGAAGTTTTGACGTTGTAGTAATTGGTGCGGGGCCGGCTGGCTATATCGCCGCAATCCGGGCAGCACAGCATGGCAAGTCCGTTGCCTGTATCGACGAGTGGAAGAACAAGGACGGCAAGAACGCGTTCGGCGGTACCTGCCTTAACGCGGGATGCATTCCGTCCAAGGCGTTGCTCGAATCGAGCGAGCTGTACCACCGTGCTGGCCACGAATTCAAAAAGCACGGCATCGTTACGGGTAGTGTCGACATGGACATCGGCGCGATGCAAAAGCGCCGCGCATCAATCGTGCGTCAACTTACCGGTGGTATCGCAGGCCTCTTCAAGGCCGCCAAAGTAGAAGGACTTGTCGGCCACGGCAAATTGCTCAAGGGCAAGAAGGTCGAATTCACTCCCGTCAATGGTGATGTGGAAGTCATTGAAGCCGACAACGTGATCCTCGCCTCGGGTTCCGCGCCTATAGAACTGCCTGTCGCGAAGTTTGACGGTGTGCAGATCATCGATTCCTGGGACACGCTCGAACTGAACGCCGTACCCGACACCCTGGGCGTGGTTGGTGCCGGTGTTATCGGTCTGGAACTGGGAAGTGTCTGGGCTCGTCTCGGCTCGAAGGTAACGATTTTGGAGGCAATGGAGGATTTCCTGTTCATGGCCGACCGTGATGTCGCCAAGCTGGCCGCAAGCGATTTCAAGAAGCAGGATCTGGATATCAAGTTGGGCGCAATGGTGAAGAAGGCGACGGCCGGCAAGAAGGGCGTCACGGTCGAATACGAAGACAAGAGCGGAGCTCAGACTCTCGAAGTGGACAAGCTCGTCGTTGCGGTCGGGCGCAGACCGGTAACAGATAACCTTTTTGCCGAGGATGCAGGGATCCAGCTCGACGATCGCGGCTTCGTCGTCGTAGATGACGACTGCCGTACACGGGTCAAGGGCGTATACGCGATCGGCGACTGCGTGCGCGGACCCATGCTCGCGCACAAGGGCTCGGAAGAGGGTGTCATGGTCGCAGACCTGATCGCCGGCGAAATTGCCGAGATGAACTATGATGTAATTCCGTCGGTGCTTTACACCAACCCCGAGATTGCATGGACCGGCAAGACTGAGGCCGAAGTGAAAGAGAGCGGCCGCCCATACAAGACCGGGCAGTTTCCGTTCATGGCCAGCGGACGCGCCAAAGCGATGGAGCAGACGTCGGGTTTCGTAAAGATCATTTCGTCAAAGGACGACGATGAAATTCTGGGCGTGCACATTGTCGGCCCTATGGCCGGTGAACTGATCTCAGAAGCTGTTCTGGCGCTTGAGTTTTCTGCGAGCACCGAGGATCTGCAACGTACGATCCACGCACATCCCTCGCTGGCGGAAGCTGTTCACGAAGCAGCGCTGGCTGTCGACAACAAAGCGCTGAATTTCCCTAACCGCTAATTTGGTGTCAGTCACCTTATTCTCAGTCTAATGGTGTCAGTCACCTAATTCCTGTCGAAAAATAGGGTGACTGGCACCCTATTTAGCCTGCGGCCGTCGTACGCAGGCGCGCGCTCCTACGAGTCCTTTTCCCAGAAATCGGCGTTCTTGATTCCGAGTTTCTTCGGGTCGAACGTGTACTGGGTGACACCGGCATTGCGTTGCGCCTCGTAGTCCTTGAGTGCACGCAACGCCGGGCGTCCCATGAAGAACAGGATCAGGATGCCTATGATGTTGAGCCACGCCATCAAGCCCACGCCGAGATCACCCATCGCCCATGCGACGTCCGCCTGGCGAATCGTGCCGTAGAAGACCGAAATAAGCGTCACGATTTTAAGTGCGCGCAGCAGTCCCGGAATGTGGATCGTGCGCCGGATGTAGGCGACGTTCGTTTCGGCAATGTAGTAATAGGCAAGCAGCGTCGTAAACGCGAAGAAGAACAACGCTACCGCGACGAAGGTCTTGCCGAAGCCGCCCATGACGCTTTCCAGTGCCAGCTGCGTGAACGCCGGACTGGCAATTATGACGTCCGGCGTGAGCATGCCGCCGCTGATCGCATTGTCGAGTCCGCTGACATAGTACTGTTGAGTAATCAGGATCATGAACGCTGTCGCGGAACACACAAATAATGTGTCGACGTATACCGAGAACGATTGAACCAGCCCCTGCTGAGCCGGGTGCTGAACCTCCGATGCCGCTGCCGCATGCGGTCCGCTACCCTGGCCAGCTTCGTTGGAGTACACACCGCGCTTGACGCCCCAGCCAATCGCCGCGCCAACGCCTGCCATCGGATTGAACGCATCCTTAACGATCATCGCGATGATCGCGGGCAGTTCCGTGATGTGGTAAAGGATGATGCCGACGGCCATCAGGATGTACCCGAGAGCCATAAGCGGCACGATAATCTGTGTGACGTGAGCGATGCGTTTCACGCCGCCGAAAATGATGAACCCGAGAACACCGACTACAGTCACGCCCGTTGTGACCTTGACGGCCGAAACGCCTTCGCCGCCAAACAGGCTGATCATCGAGTCGCCGCCGACGGCCAACGCAGACGCATTTCCTATGCTATTGGATTGCACTCCTGGCAATAACACACCACATGCGAAGATAGTAACGATCGCAAAAATCCACGCGTACCATTTCTGGCCCATGGCCTTTTCAATGTAGTAGGCCGGGCCGCCGCGATACTGACCTTCATCGACTTCCTTGTAGATCTGACCCAGCGCGGACTCTACATAGGCTGTGGCAGAACCAAGAAACGCCACGACCCACATCCAGAAGACCGCACCCGGCCCACCAAAACCGATCGCGGCCGCGACGCCGGCGATATTGCCTGTGCCCACGCGTCCTGACAGTGAAACGGCCAGCGCCTGGAAAGATGAAATACCACGTTCGGATTCCTTGCTCGAAAACAGCAGGCGGATCATTTCGCGGAACATTCGTACCTGGACGAATCGCGTGAGGATGGAATAGAAGAGGCCGGCACCGAGCGCCAGGGAGATTAACGCTTCGCTCCAGATGATGACGTTAAGGCAACCGACGAGGTCTGAAGCTCCGTCCATCTGTTGAAAACAGGCTTGCGGATCCTGCCAGAAAACGCGTTTGACCCAGTCAATGATCACCTGCATGCCAACCCCCTCGTTAGTTCTTCTTGGCGGCCCGCAGGATGTTACCGCATATGGGGACACAGAGTCCGGCTTTCAAGCTGCCGCTTAATCAGAATTCGCGATATAGTGTCCGCAATCGCTGGCTTGGGAGAAAACTATGACTTGGTGGAGTTGGTTGGTTCTTGGCGCGGTTTTGCTGGGTGCGGAACTCCTTGCAATTGACGCGCAGTTCTACTTGATCTTCCTCGGTCTTTCTGCCGCTCTCGTGGGGTTGGCAGCCATGTTCGGTCTGGTCATGCCCGAATGGGCGCAGTGGATGGCTTTCGCGATCCTGTCACTTGTCTTCTTCTTCACATTCCGCAAGAGCCTTTACGAAAAGATCCGCGGTGGCGCGGTGGGCTTTCGGGAAACACTGACAGGCAACACGGTTGACGTAGAAACAGACCTGGCTGCCGGGGCGGAAGCACGTATCGAGTATCGCGGTACGAGGTGGACAGCAAAGAATATTGGAAATGAAACGATTGCCGGCGGGTCGAAGGCGCGAGTCGTCAAGGCCGACGGCCTGACTCTGCACGTCGAAGCCGAATAGTCGTTACAAAGGAGAACGTCCTAATGGATTCATCACTTATCGTTGCCCTCGGGTTTGTTGTCGTCGCAATCATTATCCTGCTCAAGACGGCTATCGTCGTCCCACAGCAGAATGGC
>CAZKZE010000056.1:0-20409 GCA_964557165.1 uncultured Woeseiaceae bacterium | reverse complement strand
AGGCCGGCGTGGCCATCGACTCGGTCGAGGACATGAAGATCCTCTTCGACGGCATTCCGCTCGATCATATGTCCGTCTCGATGACCATGAACGGCGCCGCACTGCCCATCATGGCCATGTACATCGTTGCGGCCGAAGAGCAGGGCGTCACGCCCGACCGGCTCGCCGGCACCCTGCAGAATGACATCCTCAAGGAATTCATGGTTCGCAACACCTACATCTATCCGCCCGAACCGTCGATGCGCATTGTCTCCGACATCATCGCGTTCACGGCCGGCAACATGCCGCGCTACAACTCGATCTCGATCTCCGGCTATCACATGCAGGAAGCCGGGGCGACGTGCGCCCAGGAACTCGCCTACACGATCGCCGACGGCATCGAGTACGTCCGCACGGCCATCAACAGCGGCCTCGACGTCGATAAATTCGCGCCGCGCCTGTCGTTTTTCTTCGCGATCGGCATGAACTTCTTCATGGAGGTCGCCAAGCTGCGGGCCGCGCGCCTGCTCTGGTCCACGCTCATGGCCGAGAAATTCTCGCCCAAGGATCCGCGCTCGCTCATGCTGCGCACGCATTGCCAGACCTCGGGTGTCTCGCTCACGGCCGACGGCCCGTACAACAACGTCATGCGCGTCACGACGCAGGCGATGGCCGCCGCGCTCGGCGGCACGCAGTCGCTGCACACCAATTCCTTCGACGAAGCGCTCGCGTTGCCCACCGATTTCTCGGCCGGCATCGCGCGCAACACCCAGCTCGTCCTGCAGGAAGAGTCGGGCATCACGGATGTCGTTGATCCGCTCGCCGGTTCCTACTACGTCGAGAAGCTCACGGCTGATCTCGCCGCCGAGGCGCGCAAGCTCATCGATGAAGTCGAGGACATGGGTGGCATGACCAAGGCGGTCGAATCCGGCATGCCCAAGCTGCGCATCGAGGAAGCTGCCGCCATCCGGCAGGCACGCATCGACCGCGGCGAGGAAGTCATCGTCGGCGTCAACAAGTACCGCGCTGCCGAGGAAGCGCCCGTTGAGATTCGCGATATCGACAACACGGCCGTCCGCGACGCGCAGATCAAGCGCCTCGAGCTCGTGCGAAAGACACGCGACGACGAGGCATGCCACGCTGCGCTTGCTAAACTGACCGAAGCCGCGAAAGACGGCACCGGGAACCTGCTCGCACTGGCGACAGACGCCGCCCGTGAGCGGGCAACAGTTGGGGAAATCTCTGATGCACTCGAAGACGTATACGGCCGCTACCGCGCCATGACACGCTCGATCTCGGGCGTCTACGGCGCTGCTTACGAGAACGACGAAGAGTTCCAGGCGATCTGGAAGGACGTCGATGCGTTTGCCAAAACCGAAGGCCGCAGGCCGCGCATGCTCGTCTCCAAGCTCGGCCAGGACGGCCACGATCGCGGCGCCAAGGTCATTGCCACGGGCTTCGCCGACATCGGTTTTGACGTCGACATCGGCCCGCTGTTCCAGACCCCGGAAGAGGCCGTCCGCGAAGCCATCGAGAACGATGTGCACGTCATCGGCATCTCGTCACAGGCCGCCGGCCACAAGACGCTCGTGCCGCAGGTCATCAATGGCCTGAAGGAAGCCGGTGCGTCGGATATCATCGTTATCTGCGGCGGCGTCATACCACCGCAGGATTACGACATGCTGTACGAAGCCGGCGTTGCCGCGATCTACGGACCCGGTACCAACATCGTGGAAGCGGCGAGAGAAGTGCTCGAAAAAATCACAGAACGAAAGAGCCAATGAAAGATATAGTCGATCAACTTGAAGAAAAGCGAAAAGCGGCGTCCCTGGGCGGCGGCCAGAAGCGCATCGATGCACAGCATGCCAAGGGCAAGCTGACGGCCCGCGAACGTATCGAACTCCTGCTCGACGAGGGCAGCTTCGAAGAATGGGACGTGTTCGTTGAGCACCGCTGCACCGATTTCGGCATGGAGGACAACAAGATCCTCGGCGACGGTGTCGTCACGGGCTACGGCACGATCAATGGCCGCATGGTGTTCGTCTACAGCCAGGACTTCACGGTTTTCGGCGGTTCGTTGTCGGAGACCCACGCCGAAAAGATCTGCAAGATCCTGGATCAGGCGATGAAAGTCGGCGCGCCCGTCATCGGCATCAACGACTCGGGCGGTGCGCGAATCCAGGAAGGCGTAGTCTCGCTAGGCGGCTATGCCGAGGTATTCCAGCGCAATACGCTGGCTTCGGGCGTCGTGCCGCAGATCTCGGTTGTCATGGGCCCCTGCGCAGGTGGCGCAGTTTATTCGCCGGCCATAACGGATTTCATCTTCATGGTGAAGGACACCTCCTACATGTTCGTGACGGGTCCCGACGTTGTGAAGACCGTGACGCACGAAACCGTGACCGCCGAAGAACTCGGCGGCGCGACGACGCACTCGACGATCTCGGGCGTGTGCGATTGCGCGTACGACAACGATGTCGAGACGTTGCAGATGGTGCGCCGCTTCATCAACTACCTGCCGTCGAACAATCGCGAGAAAGCGCCGCATCGTCCGACGCCGGATTCGGTCGATCGCATGGAGATGTCGCTCGACACGTTGATTCCCGACAACCCGAACAAGCCCTATGACATGAAAGAGGCGGTCCACAAGATCGTCGACGACAACGAGTTCTGGGAACTGCAGCCCGAACACGCCAAGAACATCATCATCGGCTTCGCGCGCATGGACGGTCACCCGGTCGGCATCGTCGCCAACCAGCCGCTCGTGCAGGCGGGCTGTCTCGACATCAAGTCGTCGATCAAGGCCGGTCGTTTCGTGCGCTTCTGCGACGCGTTCAATATCCCGATCATTACGCTCGTCGATGTCCCTGGGTTCATGCCGGGCAGTGCCCAGGAGTATGGCGGCATCATCAAGCACGGTGCCAAACTGTTGTTTGCTTATGCCGAGGCCACGGTTCCGAAAGTTACGGTCATTACGCGCAAGGCTTACGGCGGCGCGTACGACGTAATGGCATCCAAGCACCTGCGCGGCGACGTCAATCTTGCATGGCCGAGCGCCGAGATTGCCGTGATGGGGCCGAAAGGCGCGGTGGAGATCATCTTCCGCAAGGACATTGGGGACGACGAAAAAATAGCGGAACGGACCGAGGAGTACCGCGAGAAATTTGCCAATCCGTTCATCGCCGCGAGCCGCGGTTACATCGACGACGTTATCGCGCCGCATGCGACGCGCAAGCGCATCTGCCGGTCGCTCGCGATGCTGCAGGACAAGAAGCTCGAGAACCCGTGGCGCAAGCACGACAACATACCGCTCTAGGGAAGAGACGAATTGTTTGACAAGATCCTGATAGCCAATCGCGGTGAGATTGCGTGCCGTGTGATCAAGTCCGCACGCAAGATGGGCATTGCCACGGTTGCCGTGTATTCCGACGCAGACCGCGACGCGCTGCACGTGCAGCTAGCGGACGAGGCCGTGCACATCGGCCCGTCGCCGTCAGCCGAGTCCTATCTCGTCATCGATCGCATCGTGCAGGCCTGTATCGACACGGGTGCGCAAGCTGTTCACCCGGGTTACGGTTTCCTGTCCGAGAATTCGTCGTTCTGTGAGGCACTTGCCAAGAAAGGTATTGCCTTCATCGGTCCCAAGACCAAAGCCATCGAGGCGATGGGCGATAAGATCACGTCGAAGAAACTGGCCGACAAGGCGAACGTCAACACGATTCCCGGCTACACCGATGTCGTCAAGGACGCCAAGCAAGCCGTGAAGATTGCGAAGGACATCGGTTATCCCGTCATGCTCAAGGCCTCGGCTGGCGGCGGCGGCAAGGGCATGCGCATCGCGCGCAATGATGAAGAGTGTCTCGACGGCTTCGAACGAGCGGCCAACGAGGCGCGCTCGAGTTTCGGTGACGATCGTATCTTCATCGAGAAGTTCATTGAAGAACCGCGCCACATCGAAATCCAGGTCATGGCGGACAGCCACGGCAATATCGTGTATCTCAATGAGCGCGAATGCTCCTTGCAACGTCGCCACCAAAAAGTTATCGAGGAGGCACCATCACCGTTCCTCGACGAGGCGACGCGCAAGAAGATGGGTGAGCAGGCCGTAGCTCTCGCGAAGGCCGTGGATTACGAGTCCGCTGGAACGGTCGAGTTCATCGTCGACCCGAAGCGCAATTTCTATTTCCTCGAGATGAATACGCGTCTCCAGGTCGAGCACCCGGTGACAGAACTCACCACCGGGATCGACCTTGTCGAAATGATGATTCGCGTCGCCGCGGGCGAGAAGCTATCGATTGAGCAAAAGGACATTGGGATCAATGGCTGGTCGATCGAATCGCGCGTGTATGCCGAGGATCCGTTCCGCAACTTCCTGCCGTCGACGGGACGTCTCGTGTACTACCGGCCGCCCGAGGAAGACGACCACGTGCGCGTCGATACGGGCGTGTTCGAAGGTGGTGAAGTATCGATGTTCTACGACCCGATGGTGGCCAAGCTGATCACCTGGGGTGAGGACCGCGAGCAGGCGATCGAAAAGATGCGCGCCGCGCTCGACCAGTTCATCATTCGCGGCATCTCGACCAACATCGGCTTCCTCGCCGCGCTCATGGCGCACGAGAAATTTGCGAGCGGCAATATCAGTACGAACACGATTGCCGAGGAATACCCGGAAGGCTTTCACCCGGCGGACGTTCCACACGATGACCCTGCCACGATTATCGCGGTGGTCGGTTCGGTCGTACGCAAGTACCGGGACCGGGCCGCGCAAATAAAAGGCCAGCTTCGCAGACATCGGCGCAAGGTGCCGAGCGACTGGGTCGTTGTCATGAATGGGGAGCAGCATCCGATCTCGGTTGTGCCGATGGAAGGCGGGCATGATGTTTCCTATGCCGGCAATACCTATGCAGTGCGTAGCCAGTGGGAATTTGGTGAGCTGCTGTTCACAGGCACCGTCAATGGTGAGGACGTCGTTGTGCAGGTTGAGCGTCATAACCAGCTCTACCAGCTGTCGCGCGGCGGCTCGCAGTCCGATCTCCTCGTACTGAATCCCCGAGCGGCCGAGTTGTACAAGCTCATGCCGGAGAAAGTCGCGCCGGATACGTCCGGGCAGGTCACCGCGCCAATGCCGGGATTACTCGTATCTGTATCGGTCGCGGAGGGCGACGAGGTCAAGACCGGTGATGAACTCGCCGTGCTCGAAGCGATGAAAATGGAGAATGCCTTGCGCGCCGAGCGCAATGGCGTCGTCTCCAAACTGCATTTCGCCGCCGGCCAGAGCGTCGAGGTTGACGAAGTCATCCTGGAACTGGAGTAATAGGGTGTCAGTCACCTTATTTATTTCGGAGGCGAAATAGGGTGACTGACACCCTATTTAGCGACGTGACAGACGCTGCCGTGCTCGCAGGCGACCGCCGAGCGTTGGCGCGTGCTATTACTCTCATAGAATCGACGCGCAATGATCATCGCGCCGAGGCGAGCGCACTACTCGAGGCGCTGATGCCCCACACGGGCAAGTCGACCCGCATAGGCATCTCGGGCGCGCCGGGAGTTGGTAAATCCACATTCATCGAGGCGCTTGGCAATCATGTTATCGACAAGGGCCACAATGTCGC
Source organism: uncultured Woeseiaceae bacterium (assembly GCA_964557165.1). Lineage (GTDB taxonomy): Bacteria > Pseudomonadota > Gammaproteobacteria > Steroidobacterales > Woeseiaceae > UBA1847. The sequence goes on along the minus strand of CAZKZE010000056.1, from coordinate 14,821 downwards.
CGTCCTGACCGTCGATCCGTCATCGGCAATCAGCGGCGGCTCGATCCTCGGTGACAAGACACGCATGGAGACGTTGTCGCGACGCGACGAGGCCTACATTCGTCCGTCGCCGTCCGGGGAGACGCTTGGGGGCGTTACTCGACGTAGCCGCGAGACGCTATTGTTGTGCGAGGCAGCGGGCTTCGACGTGATCATTGTCGAGACCGTCGGCGTGGGTCAGTCGGAAACGAAAGTTGCCGACATGACCGACATGTTCGTCTTGCTGCTGCAGCCCGGCGGTGGTGACCAGTTGCAGGGTATCAAGCGCGGCATCATGGAGCTTGCCGATTTGATTCTCATCAACAAGGCCGACGACGATCTCGTCACGTTGGCTGAGAAATCCGCCAGTGAATATCGCCATGCGCTACAACTATTGCGGCCGCGCTCGAGCAACTGGGCGGTCGAGGTGCATACCTGCTCTGCGCGCGACAACTCCGGTATCGACAGTGCCTGGGAAGTCATGACGCGGCACCAGGCGGCACTTGAAGGCAGCGGGGAACTCGCTACCATACGCGCCGGGCAGGCGCGCACGTGGTTATGGTCCGAGGTGCAGGACAGCCTGATTGCCGACCTCCGCGATAAATATGGTGCCAGTCACCTTATTTCTGAGCTGGAGAGCGCGGTAAGCGAGGGACGCATGCCCGCGACGACAGCGGCTGAAAAGCTGCTCGACACCTACCTGAAGCGCAAATGAGTGACGCATGACAAACAGGCCTTTCAAAATTCTCGGTATCCAGCAGATCGCCGTTGGCGGTCTCGACAAGGATCGCCTGCGCACGTTGTGGGTGGACACGCTGGGTCTCGAACTCGACGGCACCTACCGCAGCGACAAGGAAAACGTCGATGAAGACATCGCATTCCTTGGCAACGGTGCCCATCGCGTCGAGGTCGATCTCATGCAGCCGCTGAATCCGGAGGCGGCACCCCGTGTCCATACGCCGCCGCTGAATCACGTCGGCCTGTGGGTTGATGACCTGCCGGCGGCGGTCGAGTGGCTGACCGAGAAAGGCATGCGTTTTGCACCGGGCGGTATCCGTGAAGGCGCGTCCGGTTTCGACATTTGTTTTGTACATCCGAAAGGTAATGACAAATTTCCTATTGGCGGCGAAGGCGTGCTCATCGAGCTCGTGCAAGCGCCCGCCCAAGTTATTGAGGCTTTATCATGAATACCCTGTTTGTTTTTCCGGGCCAGGGCTCGCAGTACGAGGGCATGGGCAAGGACATCTGCGAGGCGTTCGACACGGCGCGCCGTATCTACGACTCCGCAAGTGAAGTGCTCGGCTACGATATCGCCGATATGTCGTTCAATAATCCCGGTGACCAGCTTAACCTCACGCGCAACACGCAGCCTGCGTTGCTAACGCATCACATTGCCTGCCTCGAGGTCTTCAAAGAGAAGACGGGCGATAGTGTTCGGCCGACGATGGCCGCGGGGCACAGCCTCGGTGAGTACTCGGCGCTCGTTGCCGCAAACGCGTTGAGCTTCGAAACGGCGCTCGCTCTCGTGCAGAAACGCGGCGAACTCATGGGTGAGTACGGCGAAGGTGAAATGACGGCGTTTATGACGGACGTCGACACGATCAAACCACTGGCCGAGCAATTCAACTGCGCGATTTCAGCGTGCAACCAGCCGACGCAGACCGTGGTCGGCGGGTCATCCAGTGATCTCGAAGCACTTGAGGCCAAAGCGGCAGAGGAGTTTCCCCGCAAGAAAGCGATTCGTCTGAAGACCGAGGGAGCGTTCCACACGTATTACATGGACAAGGCAGCGGACCTCTTCAAGGAGTCGCTCGCGAACGCGGAAATGCAGGCACCTGAAATCAAGGTGTTGTCGAATTTCACGGGCGGTTTCCATGACGACGACGTGGATGGCATCAAGGAACGCCTTTACCTGCAACTCAAGCATCCAGTCATGTGGGACGCGAATCTGCAGACCGCGTTTGGCGAGGGTGTCGGCAAGGTCTACGAATTCGGCGGCGGTATCGGCCCCGGCGAGCCGGAGGAGAAGCGGCCGAATCTCGAGGGCATGATCAAGAAAGCCTCGCGCTCGCTGGACCCCAAGCCGGAGTACACCGCGGTGATCAACGAGGCGACGATAGGCGCAGCCACCGCCTGATTTCCCCCAATTTGCAGCTCGAAAAGCGCATAAAACCTGCGTAATGGCATTCTTTGCTTGCAAAAAAGTGTATATGTGCTAAAACAGCACACATACACGGAATAGATGGATAGAACGGCATTGCTTCAAGATCACGTAACTCGCTCCTGCCGCCACTTCTTGCGGCCCATTGTTCGCTTCCTGCTTCGCCAGGGCCTGCTTTGGAGCAATTTCAGTGAGCTCGCCAAGGAGGTCTATGTGGATGTTGCACGCGAGGAATACGGCATTGACGGGAGGCCGACCAACAACTCCCGCGTCGCCATGTTGACCGGCCTGAGTCGGCGAGAAGTCGCCCGGGTTCGGGATGTGCTTCTGGAAGCGAGATCGAATGATTTCAATCGGCAGGGAAACCGCATCGCCCGTATTCTGACGGCCTGGTTCACGGAGCGGGAATTCATGGACGAGGAGGGCAAGCCTCGTGATCTGCCCCCTGGCAGCTTCTCGGTTCTCCTGAATTGCTATGCGGGCGACCTTCCGCACACCGCTGTGCGCAAGGAAATGCTGAAGCACGGCGTGGTCGAGGAACTTTCCAATGGCGCTCTTCGTGTATTAGAACGTGACTACGTCTATTCGAGCCTCGACCCCGAGATCGTCCGTCAGCTGGGCATCGCGCTGCACGATCATGCGTCCACGCTCGACCATAACCTTAATGATGAGCGTCTCTCGCCGCCTCGCTTTGAGCGACTGGCGGACAACGCCATGATTCCCGAGAGCAAAGTAAACGCATTCCAGTCATTCGTCGAAGAGCGGGGGCTCAGTTTCCTGCAGGAAGTCGACGCGTGGCTGGTCGAACATCAACTCGAAGATCAGGACGCTGCGAGCGCTCGCACCGTGCGACTCGGTGCCGGCGCGTACCTGATCCATGACCAAAACCAATGACAGCCAGAAGACGAGAAGGACCAATGACATGAATATTCAAACGATCAAACTGGGCGCGGCGCTCCTGGCCAGCGCATTCCTGGCCGCGGCCTGCGGTGGCAGCAGCGGGTCGGGTTCGACGAACCCGCCACCGGACGACACCGGCGGCATCACAGGCACGGGTGTCGCGACTGCGATCGGGCCGATCACGGGCTTCGGTAGCGTCATCGTCAATGGCGTGACCTACGATACTTCGTCGGCGAGCTTCACGCTGGACGGCGAGGATTCCACGCAGAGCGAATTCGAGGTCGGACAGTATGTCGTCGTGCAGGGCACGATCGAGAACGCTGCCGCCGGCACCGCGAGCTCGGTTGTATTTGATGATGCGGTCGAAGGGCCCGTGACAAGCGTCGACGAACTTGCGGGCACATTTGTTGTGCTCGGCCAGACGGTCTCCGTTGGCGCCGGCACATCATTTGATGACAGCTGTCCCGCAACCCTCGAAGGATTACTCGGTGTCCCGGCTGTCGAGGTCTCCGGGCCGGTCATGGCCGATGGCACAATTGCTGCGACGCGTGTCGAATGCAAGCTTGTTGCCGGCGAGTTGGAGGTGACCGGAATCGTAAGTAATCACAATTCCGGTGCAATGACGTTCCAGATTAATGCCCTGGTTGTGGACTACAGCGGCGCGGCGGTCGATAACTTCCCGACAGCCGGCATGATCAACAACGGCGACCCGGTCGAAGCCAAAGGCAATTCGCTCAACGGCGCGGGCGAGCTTGTCGCAACTCGTGTCGAGTACAAGGGCTTGCAGTTCGGTGATGACGAGGGCGACCACGTCGAGGTCGAAGGCTTCATCACGCGTTTTGTTTCGGCGACCGATTTCGACGTCAGTGGTATCCCGGTCACGACAAACGCTGCGACAGCGTTCGAAGGCGGTGCGGCCGGCGACCTGGGCCCGAACCTCAAAGTCGAAGTAGAAGGTGACTTCGACGCGACCGGCACGCTGGTGGCAACCAAGGTCGAAATCAAGCAGGCAACCAACGTTCGCGTCACAGGTCGGATCGATTCGATCAGCGGAGGAACGATTCACGTCCTCAATATTCCGATCACGACAGATCCCACGACAACGCGCTTCGAGGACCAGAGCGACGCTGATGTCGATCCCTTGAGCGTGGCTGATCTCAACGTCGACGACTACGTCGAGGTACGAGGCCAGGAAATTCCGGCGGGTAGTGGTGAAATCGCGGCGGTTCTGCTTGAACGAGATGACCCGCGGGCGGAAACGGAACTGCGGGGCTTCGTCGAAGTGGGAGGTCTTAGTCGTCCCGATCTGGTCGTACTCGGCGTCACAATTACGACGAATGGAGCGACAGAATACTTCGATGCCAACGACCAACCTATGTTGCCTGACGATTTCTGGGCAGCCGTGGCAGAAGGCTCGCTCGTTGACGCCAAAGGTACCGAGACAGGCTTGATGAGTCTTCTGGCGGAAGAAATCGACCTCGAGTAGTGTCGGACGCATTGGCTCAAAAAAAGAAGGGCCGCCAGAGGGCGGCCCTTTTTCACAAAAGGTATCGAGTACCTTTTACGCTTAGAGACGGTAAGTGATGCCGAGGTAGGCCGTGCGCGGCAGACCTGGGCGTACACCAGCCGGGCGTCGTGCCGCGATGTAGGTTTCGTCGAGCAGGTTGTCGATCTTCACGTAGGTTGCGAGATTCTGCGTCAGGCTGAATGCAGCCAGGAAGTCCACGACCACGTGTGAGTCTATTGATTCACCTGGCAGGTATGGTCCCTGGCCAGCCTTTGTTCGCATCTGGCCGATGAAGTTCGCGGCGAGATTTACGTTGAAGCGCTCGTGCTGGAGACCCGCCGTGAGGCGTAGCTGGTGCTCGGGAATGTAGGGGAGTTCATCACCGGCTTCCACCTCGCCCCACGGGCCAAAGTTCGAGTCGAACGCGCTTTGAAATTCAGCCTCTGTTGTCCATGTGTACTTCAGGCTGAACGGGAATGTAAAACGATCGTTGCTGATGTTGTAACCGGTGCTGAGTTCCAGGCCACTGACGACAACTTCACCGCCGTCGTACTGATCGCCGATTTCGCCACCGCCGCCAGTCGAGTCGGTCACTGTGCCCACGAGATTCGAGTAATCGCTGACAAAGAAGATTGACTCGAATGTGATCTCGCTATCGTCATAGCGCACGCCCGTCTCAAAGTTGACGCTCGATTCCGCCCCCGCTGTGCTGCCAGGGCTCGGCGGGTTGTAACCCCGGTTAACGCCGGCCAGCAATCGCCAGTCTTCGCTCAGGCGATACAGTGCGCCAACGCCCGGGATCCATACCTGGGTCGAGCTTTCACGTACACGGGTCGGGCCTTGTTCACGCGTCGGGTCCGAGGTCGAGTAGTCGAGTCGTGTCATGCCGATATCTTCAAAGCGCACGCCCGGCGTAAAGATCCAGTCGCCCGCGCGAATCTGTGAGTCGACAAACAGGGAAGTGACGTCGGCGCTCGATACACGGTTGGATTGCGAGCCGCCCGCGGCCTCCGTGGTCAGCACGAGCAGGCCGTCTTCCATGCGATAGCCGTCCTGGTGCTGGAAGCGGTCTTCCTCGTCTTCGTGCAGCCGGAACCCGGTATTGAGGGACACTTCCGTATCGCCGAAACCGAAGTCCCACTCGATCTTGGCCTGGACGCCCTGCGAGTAATAGGTGCGGTTGTTTGCCCGGATCTGGATATCGTCGTCGGCACTGGTGACACCGGTCAGGAAGCCGTACTCGGCGGCATAGGTCTCCGGGTCGGCCAGGATGTTGGCGGCGCTTTCCCCGGCAACAGACTGAACCTTGTACCAGTTGCGATGGAAGTCATTGCGATAGGCTGTGATTTCGCCGCGCCAGAAGCTGTTGGTATCGAGAACGTAGGTTGCCTGGTACTGCTCGTGTTCACTGACGAAGTTGTCGTTTGCCGACCCCGCGTAACGGCGGTTCGGGTCGAGCAGGAAGTCTTCGTCGGTCAGGCCAACGTAGGTTTCGTCCGAGACCTGATCCGTGTACCCGAGTTTCACCCGGAAGCTCTGGTAGACATCGCTTGCCGGGTCAGAGTCGATCTGGAACTTCGCGACGTAATCTTCGAGGTCGTAACCGGTGTTGCCGCCGACCGGACCGTCGATCGTTTTGAAACCGTCGCTCTTTGACTGCACGGTTTCGAGCAACCAGGAAAAGCGCTCACCACGATTGCCGGCATTTACATGCGCGTCCGTGGTCGAGTGATTACCCGTTCGAACGTCGATGTTGACGCTCATCGCGTCGGGAATCGGCGTCGAGATCATGTTCATGGCGCCGCCCGTCGTGCGCGGGCCAACGGCAACCGCGGCTGGGCCCTTGAGAACCTCAACAGCACTCATGCGGCGTTGCGTCGGGAAGTAATAGGCCGACGAGGCCGCGTAAGGCGCAGGGGCGACCAGGACACCGTCCTCAAGGAGGGCGATGCGGGCAGACCGGTCGAGACCCGAGCCGCGGATACCGATATTGGGACGCAGACCAAAACCTTCCTCTTCCTGGATGTAAACCCCCGGAACCGTCCGCAACACGCGCAGAATGTCCGCGTTGACGAAGGTCTGGAGTTCCTCGGAATCGATGACATGGGCTGATCCGGGGACATCGGCGGCATCGACCTTCTTGCCAATAATCGTAACAGTATCAATAACATCGGACTCATCCGCGGACTCCTGCGCGAACAGCATGGCGGGTGAGACGAGGAGAGCGGCAGCGATGCTGGCGCTAAGCCTGAAGGTGTTCATGGCGGTGCTCAGTTATCTGTTTATCCGAGATTGAGGCAACCGTAATCTAAATGAGAATGATTCGCAACTGCGTTAACTACGTATAAATTGGGGTCAGTTACCTAACCCCTGTATCTGGGACGGCTACGCCATTCCTTGGAGTTAGGTAACTGACCCCGAATCAGGGAACCCCTGTATCTGGGACGGCTACGCCATTCCTTGGAGTTAGGTAACTGACCCCGAATCAGGGTTTTGCGGCATTGGCGCACCCGCACATCACACGGCGCGGTGTGACCTACCTACTGCAATAAGCCGAGCGTTCGTGGCACCATGCGCCACATGAATGAACAAGCGCGCAGACTCCTCATTGTCGAGGACGATCCCGTCGTCCTGAAGGAGCTCAAACAGTGTTTCGAAGGATATGACGTGCACGCGGCTCGAAATCGCGAGGAAGCAATCGCGGAGCTACGGCGCTACGAGCCTGCCGTCATCCTCCAGGATCTGGGATTGCCTCCAAAGAGTGACGATATGGAAGAGGGGCTCGCGACGCTTGCCGAGATATTGAGGCTTGCCCCGCATACGAAGGTCATTGTTCTGATCGATAACGTCGACCAGGAAATCGCGCTGTCGGCGGTGGCGCAAGGCGCTTACAACTTCTACAAGAGGCCGACCGACCCCGATATTCTACGACTGATCGTCAATCGTGCGTTCGCGATCTACGAGCTCGAGGCCGAGAATCGGCGGCTACAAAGCAAGGTCGCCGAGTCACCGCTCGACGGCATCGTCGCTGCGAGCGAAGGCATGCTGGCTGTGTGCCGGATGATCGAAAAAGTCGCGCCAACCGATGTGACGACATTGCTACTCGGTGAAAGCGGTACCGGCAAAGAGCTGCTCTCGCGTGCGCTGCACCGACTCAGCCCGCGCGCGGACCAGAATTTTGTCGCGATCAACTGCGCGGCTATTCCTGAGAACCTGCTCGAATCGGAACTTTTTGGTCACGAGAAGGGTGCATTCACGGGCGCGCACAAACAAACTGTGGGCAAGATTGAAGTAGCGAACGGTGGCACGTTGTTCCTGGACGAGATCGGCGATATGCCGATGGCGCTACAGGCGAAGATGCTGCGCTTCCTGCAGGAGCGCGTAATTGAGCGCGTGGGCGGGCGCAAGGAAATTCCGGTCGATGTGCGAGTCGTCTGCGCGACCAACCAGAGCCTGGAAGATCTGATCAAGGAAGGACAATTCCGCGACGACCTCTTCTATCGCGTCAGCGAAATCACGATCAACATACCACCGTATCGGGATCGTGAAGAGGGACGACTGATTCTTGCGCGCACCTTGTTGCAGAAGTACGCGAAATCACAAAAGCGTGCGATCAACGGATTCGCCGACGATGCGGTGCACGCGATCGAGACTTACGCCTGGCCGGGCAATGTCCGCGAACTGGAAAACAAGATCAAGGGTGCTGTCATCATGGCAGACGGCAAGATGGTCACGGCCATGGATATGGGTCTGCAGGGCGACAACGGGGAAATCGAGTCGCTCAACCTGCGCGAAGTCCGGCAGGTGGCCGAGTCCAAGGCCATTCGTGTCGCGCTCACGAAAAGCTACGGCAACATCTCGAAGGCGGCGGAGATGCTGGGCATCACGCGCCCGACACTCTACGACCTGTTGAACAAGTACGGCCTCAGCGCCGACAGCTATTCCAAGAAAGCCGCCTCTTAAGTTTCGGAAATCCGCTACTGACGGCACCCGGTTCGGGGTAGTAACGTATGCCGAGGACTTCGATTCCGGAGCCGGGCGTGAACAACATAATTCTCAACATCAACGGGCACGACCGAGCGGTCGATGTCCCCGAAGACATGCCCCTGTTGTGGGCCCTGCGAGACATTCTCAACCTGACAGGTACCAAGTACGCGTGCGGCATAGGCAGCTGTGGAAGCTGTACGGTCCTCGTGGACGGAAAGCCCACGCGGTCCTGCCGAACGCCGGCGATGCGTTTCAGGAACAGGAAGATCGTCACCATCGAAGGGCTTGATCCGACGGGCAACCATCCCGTGCAAAGAGCATGGAATGACGAAGACGTACCGCAGTGCGGCTACTGCCAGGGCGGGCAAATTTTAACCGCCGCCGCCTTGCTGGCAGAAAACCCAAACCCGAGCGACGGCGATATCGACGACGCGATGTCCGGAATTCTCTGTCGCTGTGGTACCTACCCGCGAATTCGCAAGGCGACAAAAAGGGCTGCGAAATACAGCGCCGAAGATGGGGGTGATGTATGAAGGCATTCCATCCGCACGAAGTCATCGACCGCCGCTCATTCCTGAAGGTCACAATGCTGGCCTCCGGCGCATTGCTGGTCGGTATCGGCTGCGAGGACACGTCGATAGAAAGCGAGATCACGGGTGAGACATGGGTTCCAAATTTGTACGTTCGCATTGATGTTGACGGCAAAGTAACGATCGTCAGCAAGAACCCGGAAGCCGGTCAAGGCGTCAAGACCGCGTTTCCGATGGTCGTGGCGGAATGTCTCGAAGTCGACTGGAAAGACGTCACGGTCGAGCAGGCACCGCTCGACGATCGCTACGGACGACAAGTCGTTGGTGGCAGCCGGGGAACCCCGGATGGCTGGGACGATCTGCGAATCGCCGGAACAGCGACCCGATACCTGCTGACGACCGCCGCGGCGCAGACCTGGGGAGTTAGTGTCGAAGAATGCGAGGCAAGTGCGGGTTCCATCGTCCACGTTCCAACCGGGAAGACGCAGCGCTACGAGAGCCTCCTTGAAACCGCAGCAGGCTTGCCGGTGCCCGACATCTCTGACCTCGAACTCAAACACAGTCCATCCGAATTCAAACTCCTGGGAACGTTCGTCCCGGGTGTCGATAACCCGAAAATCACAACAGGCCAGGCCTTGTTCGGATGCGATGTTCGCCTCGACGGCATGCTCTACGCCGTGTATGAAAAATGCCCGACGTTTGGTGGCAAAGCGCGAGCAGCCAACCTCGAAGAAGTTCTGGCCTTGCCAGGTGTCGAGCACGCATTCCTGGTCCAGGGTACAGATGATCCGAGAGGCTTAGCGTCGGGTGTTGCTGTCGTCGCCAGGACCTGGTGGCAGGCTCAGGTCGCCCGGAAACAATTGAATGTTGAGTGGGAGACGAGTCACGCAGACTCGACGACTAACTATGATCGCGAAGCGCAGCGGCTTGCCGAGGAGCCCGGCGAAACCCTGAGATCCGATGGGGACGTGCTGAGCGCCTTCAATTCGGCGAGCAAGATCGTTGAGGCGAGCTACTACTATCCATTCGTCTCGCACGCGAACTTCGAGCCACAAAATTGCACCGCCCTGTATCACGAGTCTGGCCGGCTCGAGCTATGGGCGCCGTCTCAGAACCCGAAATCGGGTCGCGCGCTGGTCGCCAGGACACTCGGAATTCCTGAGAAGGACATCCATGTCAACCTGACCCGAATCGGAGGCGGGTTTGGCCGCCGACTGAGAAGCGACTTCATGGTGGAGGCCGCGTGGATTGCGCGTGAAGTCCGGCAACCTGTGCAACTGCAATGGACCCGCGAAGATGACATGGCCCACGATTTCTACAGACCGGCCGGTTGGCATCACTTCAAGGCAGGGATCGACAACACCGGTAGGATGACGGCGTTCGATCATCATTTTGTAACGTTTGGATCGGGAGGCGATACGGTATCGGGAGCTGGTCTTTCCCGCGATCACTATCCCGCTGGTTTGGTACCCAATTTCAGGCTGAGGCAATCAACGATCCGGACCAGCGTACCGACCGGGCCCTGGCGTTCCCCGGGGCATTCCGCCTATTGCTGGGCATACCAAAGCTTCTTTGACGAAGTGGCGCTTGCTGCAGGACGTGATCAGCTGGAGTTCCGTCTGGATCTCTTGTCGCGTTCTTACGGCGATCCGCCGCTGGATCTCGTACGTACGAGTGGCACGCTCCGACTGGCTGCCGAAAAGGCCGGTTGGGGGCGGCGCGAACTCGGAGCAAACCGCGGTATGGGCCTGGCTTTCCACTATGATCACGGCGGTTTTGTGTCACACGTTGCCGAAGTTGTTGCGGATGGCTCCACTGTGAAAGTTGAGAAGGTCTACTCCGGCATCGACGTTGGACCGATCCTTAATCTGAGTGGCGCGAAGAACCAGGTTGAAGGTGCGGTCGTCGACGCATTGAGCACTGCGCAGCTGGAGATCACATTTGCGGACGGCGCAGCGGAGCAAAGCAACTTCCACGACTACGAGTTGCTACGCATCGACCAGGCGCCCGAAGTAGAGTGTCACTTCATCCAGAATGATGTTCGGCCAAGTGGGCTTGGTGAGCCGCCATTTGCACCAGCGACTCCGGCAATAAGTAACGCGATTTTTGCGGCTACGGGAACACGAATTCGGACATTGCCGTTTCGCAAGGCCGGGATCCAGATTTAGCGGCTCTTGAACGTGTCCGGGTTCAGGTCGTGGCGGGCGAGGAGCTTGTAGAAGTCTGTGCGATTCCGCTTCGCAAGACGTGCCGCCTGGCTGACGTTCCCCATCGTGATCTGCAGAATCTGCGACAGGTAGTTGCGCGTGAATTCATCGCGCGCATCGCTGAACGACGCGAGTTTGCCCGCGTGCTCACCCAGCGACTGCTGTACGAGCTCTCCGGAGATCACCGGTGAGCGCGACAACGCCACGTTTTGCCGCACGACGTTGTAGAGCTGGCGAATATTGCCCGGCCACTCGGCCGTTACGAGCATTTCGACTGCCTCTGGCGCGTACACCTTGCGTTCCTGGTCGGCTTCCTCGGAGATCGACTGCAGGAAGTGTGCGACGAGCAGCGGGATATCCTCGCGACGTTGGTCGAGCGTCGGCAGTTTGATGTTCACGACGTTCAGCCGGTAGTACAGGTCTTCGCGAAAACGACCCTGTGTCATCAATTCCTGCAAATCCCTGTGGGTTGCCGAAATGACACGCACGTCGATCTGCTTCGCCTCGGTGCTGCCAACCGGGCGTACCTGGCTTTCCTGCAACACACGCAGCAACTTCACCTGCAGGCGCATCGGCATGTCGCCGATCTCGTCCAGCATCAACGTGCCACCCTCGGCCGACTGGAACAGGCCTTCGTGGCTGCGCGTCGCGCCGGTAAACGAACCTTTCTCGTGACCGAACAATTCCGACTCGAGCAGATTCTCGGCCATGGCGCTGCAGTTGATCGCGACGAATGGCTTGTTGCGGCGCTCGCTCGCCCTGTGAATGGCCTTCGCCAGCAACTCCTTGCCCGTGCCGCTTTCGCCTGTAATCAGGACTCGCGCGTCAGTTGCAGCCACCATCTTGGCTTGCTGCAAGATTTCTTTCGTCGCGGCATTGCGTGTGATGATTTCGGCTGCCCAGCCTTCATCGACTTCGGCGGAGCCTGAGACTTTCAGCGCACGATCGACGAGGCCCATCAGTTCGTCTTTGTCGACCGGCTTGGTGAGGAAGCCGAACGCGCCGTGCTGAGTGGCGGTTACCGCGTCGGGAATCGTGCCGTGCGCGGTAATAATGACCACGCGCAGGCCCGGTGACTTGGTTTGCAGTTCCTTGAGCAAACCGATGCCATCCATCTTGTCCATGCGCAGGTCGGTAACGACCAGGTCAGGGCTGAAATGGCGCAATGCGCCGAGCGCTTTGTGTGCTGACTCGACGGCTTCTACGTCGTATCCCTCCGCACGCAAGCGGATACTCAGGAGGCGCAGCAGTCCCGGATCGTCATCGACGAGCAGGATCTTGCCTTCGCGTTGGGCTTGTTTGGCGGGCATAACGCGAAGGTTATCAAAAAAGGGATGCGGGGACCCGCCTTGCGAACTTTTTCGGGATTATTCCTGTTCGCGGATCGAGCGCTCGATCGAGGTGATTGCGTCGAGCTTCTGTTCGGCTTCCTCGAGCGCTGCCCGCAGACGCGCGTTCTCCGCCTCCGCAGTCGCAAGTCGCTGGCTCAACGCCTGCCCCTGGTTGCGCGCGGCCCGGGAATTTGATTCCTGGAGGCGCGCGGCCTCTGTCGAAACTCCGATCACGCTGTCAACGTTGTTCAGAGCGATCGTGGCGAGAGCAATTTCCGCCGTAGTGAGGAGTTCGCTTTCGTTCAAAACCCCGCTCAGCAGGCTCTGGGCGCGCACTGGGTCGGTTTCCGGGTGCCCGGGTGTGGCCAGGACGAGCCCGAGTCGCAGATTGGAACTCGGGCCTGGCGTCAGTCTCGCAGTGTCGGATGCATCGGCATATATGTCGGCCTGCACCTGACTGTCTCCGGACACGAGCTCATTCAGGCCGCGCAGGTACTCATCCGCGGACGGCGCGCCCAGGACGACATAGTCTTCATTCTCCGGCGGACTCTTGCCCGTCAGCCAGTCGGTCGCTTTGCCGACGGTCGAGCAGCCGGACGCCATCGAGACGACTAAGGCAATCGCCACGATTGGTGCAAATCGACTTTTCATGCTTCGTCTATCCATTTGCCGCCAGCTTCGGTTGTGCTACTTCCCGCTTCTGCGGGATATGAATCTTGAAATGCGCGCCCGGGAACTCATCCGAGTCGATCAGTTCGACTGTACCGTCGTGCGCCTGGATACACTCCAGAACAACCGACAAGCCGATACCGGTCCCACCTACCTGGCCGCCTTGTTCGCGGCGGCCCTGGAAGAATGCCTCGAAAATTCGCGGACCTTCTTCTTCTGGAATGCCCGGTCCCGTGTCGCCGAATTCCAGCATGAAACTCGTCGGCTCGCGGCGCGCACGAATCGTGATCAGGCCTCCTCTCGGCGTGAACTTGATCGCATTCGACAGCAGATTATCAAGCACTGTGCGAATTTTGTCCTGATCCGCGTTCACAATAATGTCGTCAATTTCGAGCTTAAGCTGGATATTTGCGGCTTTCAGGGCCAATCGCTGGGCTTTTGCGATCGAAATCACCTGCGCGCGCAGCGGGAAGTCGCTCAGGGTCAGGATCTCGCTTTTGGTCTGCCACGCGCTAAACGACAGCAGGTTTTCGATGAGTTGCTGCAGTTTCAGGCCGTTCATGCGCAGGATGTCCGTAACTTCTCGCTGCGGACCCTCCAGTTCGCCGACCGAACCGTCGAGCAATAACTCGGTGCCTTCGCGAATATTGGCGAGCGGCGTCTTGAGTTCATGAGACATGTGACGCAGGAACTTGTTCTTTTCCTGTGCGAGTTCGAGGAGCCGCAGGCGCAGCCACTCGAGTTGCCGGCCGAGTTGTTCGAGATCGGTCGGGCCCTTGATGTCGATGGGCTTCGAGAAGCCGCTCTGGCCGAGCTGGTGAATCGCGGTATCGATCTGCGAGATCGGGCGCGCGACCAGGAAGATGAAGATCAGCACGAGCACCAGGGTTCCCGGGACGAGTGCCGCAACCTGCCAGGCGGATATTCGCTGCGCGTCTCGCGCCGTTTCCTGGAGCAATGATAATTCGGTGTCGACGTAAGTCGACAGGATGTTGGTCAGGCGGTCGACGCGTTGGCGCATGGGTGCGAAGCGTTCGATCGTCGCCGCGAGTTGTTCGTCTTCAATACCGGGCTGCGATAAGGCGGCCACGATCGTACGCGCGCCGCGGCCGATGGAGTTGGCCAGGTCTGTCGCTTTGGCCTCGGCCACGAGCGGCGCCATCTCATCAAGCTGGGCCTGGAGTGCTCCGAGGTCGTCCACCATGATCTGCAGGGCTTCGGGATTACGCAGTACCTGGTACTGGCGAGCAACGCGCTCGAGCGTGCCGAGCTGTTCTTCGAGTCGGCGGTTGTTCTCCGCCGCGGACACACCCGTAAACACGAGGCGCTCGCTTTGTTCCGCAACCCGGTCGAGACTGATCAGGGCCCAGATCACCGCGAGCAACAATGGCAGGGTGACGAACCCGAAGCCAACCAGGATAAGGCCATTGAGTGATCGTGGACGGCGAAACTTCATCTTTCCTCAGGCGGCCCAGTAGGCGCTTGGATCCTGGGACGCAATCTTGCGTTCC
>CAZKZE010000055.1:0-20734 GCA_964557165.1 uncultured Woeseiaceae bacterium | reverse complement strand
GGCGGTTCGTCTGGCGGCGGCATGAGCGGCGGCGGCATGAGCGGTGGCGGTTCATCCGGTGGCGGCATGAGCGGTGGCGGTTCATCCGGTGGCGGCATGAGTGGCGGCGGTTCGTCCGGTGGCGGTTCCTCGGGTGGATCCGGCGGCGGCACGCAAGGCATGCAGGGTGTGAGTATCCCTGGCGGCGGGGCCGGTGGCGCCTCGGGCAGTGAATGCACGGACGGCGGCATAACCGGTGGCGGTATCGGCGGCGGTATGGGCTGCGATAGCGCCGATGGTCAGGGCGGGGCTGGCGGTGTTGGTCAGTACCCGGGCGGCGACCAGGAAAGGGCTGAGGAACTCGGCGAGGAACTCGATAAATCCATGGGTGATTTCGATGAGGCGCTGGGCCAGGAGCAGCGCGAAATCTCGACGACATCTCGCAATACAGAAGGTTTCGACACGGGCTCCGGCGGGAGCGGCGGCGGTTCGATCAGCCTCGGCGAGCAGGCAGCTGGCGCGATGGGCGGCGCCGGCAGTGGCGGCGGCAGCAGTGGAGCCGGCGGTGACTCTCCCAGTTCGGGCGAGGTTGGTGGCGGCTCGGTGGCTGGTCTCGACGAGCAGGAAGTCGCAAAGCGCACGCCTGACGATGTCGAAGCACTGATTGACGACGACATCGTTGCCAAACAGTTACGTGAAGCGGCCCTGGCCGAAGAAGATCCTGTCTTGCGCGAACGCCTTTGGGATGAGTATCGTAAGTACAAGGGCATGTAGGGAGACTGTTCACGCACCATGTTGAGGATTTTTCTGATATTCGGAGCCCTGTGCCTGTTGGGAACGGGCTGCTCGGTCAATGAGGTTATCGTCGCTGACGAGACCGAGTTGGTTGTTGCAGCCACGCCGGTCGATGAATCCCGGCTGCTCGATATCGGCATTATTGAATTCGCCCCGGGTCTCGAGGAGGAGAATAACCCGCGACAAACAGGTGTCTTCGATGAAATTCGCCTGGCCGAAACCAAGTACCTCGCCTACCACCTGAAGACGACGTTGCAGGGAACCGGGTACTGGGGTGCCGTGCGCGTCATCCCGTCGCGCGACGCGTTTACAGACATCATTATCAGTGGCGAAATCGAAAAGTCCGATGGTGAGTTCGTCGAACTCAATGTTTCAGTGGATGATGCGGCAGGGCGTCACTGGTTCAGCAAGTCGTACGAAACGCAGACCGGAGTGACATCCTACTCAGATCGTCGCGACCGTCGCCTCGACCCTTACCAGAAGATCTTCAATGAAATAGCAAACGATTTGCAGGCGCATGCGGAACTACTGCCGCCGAAGGAGCTGCTGCAGACCAGGCAGATATCCGAACTCCAGTTCTTTGGCGACATGTCACCGCTTGCCTACGGGGAGCATTTGTCGATGGATGAAGACGGCGTTATCACCATCGATCGACTTCCGGCTGAAAACGATCCGACCGTTGCCCGGTTGAGGCAGATTCGTGAGCGCGATCGTTTTGTTGTCGACACGCTCAATGAGCACTACGCGAATTTTTATTATGGAATCTCTATTCCGTACCGCAATTGGCGTAAGGTGTCGCGCCAGGAGTCAATCAACTACCGGCAGGTGAAGCGTTCGGCGCAATTACAGACGCTCGTGGGCGTTGTCGTTCTTGCGGGCTCGCTGGCAGTCGATACGAACAACTCGAGTAGTAGCAGACAGCGGCGAACCAATGCCGCATTGCAAAACCTGGCGATATCCGAGGGCATAAATCGCATCATCGGTGGTGTCCAGCGGAGTAGCGATGCGAACTCGCATAAAGATGCCATCGCGGAGTTGTCCGATTCGTTTGGCGCGCAGGCGGCTCCAATGATCATCAACGTCGAAGGTGAAGAGCGGCGCCTGACGGGCACGGCGGCGGCGCAGTACGAGGACTGGCGCCGCTTGCTAAAGGAAATCTACCAGGCGGAAACCGGCTTCACAGAGACGGTCGAGGTTGGTTCCCGGTCGAGCGCTACCGAGAGCGCACCCGCGAACTAGCGAGTCTATAATCGCGCAAGATGCTCGAACTCAGTAAAGGAACCCGGTTAGCCGAGAGGTATACACTGGAGCGGCCGCTCGGCGGTGGCGGTGAGGCCGAGGCGTGGCTCGCGAAAGATCGCCTGACGCGGGCTGCCGTCGCCCTCAAGATCGTCGGCGCAGGCGGTAACGCCAGTAAGCGCCTGCGGCATGAATGGCAGACCAATCTCCGGCTTATGCACGCCCATATCGTGCGCGTGTTCGAGTTTCACGAGGACGAAGGCGCAGCCTTCTACAGTCTGCAGTTCATAGACGGCGCCGATATCGGCGAGCTGAGCGGGCAGACCCTTACGAATATTCTGCCCCCGCTGGGTCTGATCGCAGACGCAATGAGATACGCGCATGCCAGGGATGTGGTGCATCGTGACATCAAGGCGTCAAATGTTCTGCTCGATTTCAATGGCGCGCCTTATCTGACTGATTTTGGCGTGGCGGCGCCGATTGGCGCGTCAGCCGGCGGAGGTTCGCTCGTGGCCGCGAGCCCACAGGTGCTGCGTGGCGATCCCGCCCGGCCATCAGACGATGTCTTTTCGTTGGGTGTGCTTCTTTATGAATTGGTGTCGGGCGTACCGCCGTGGCCGGCGTCGGCTACACGGGCTGATATTCACAAGCTTGTCCCCGCACCGCTAAAGGCGGTGAGCGGGGAAGATGTGCCAGACGCTGTGCGGGACCTGGTCGCCCGCATGCTCGAATTCGACGAAGCGCTCCGGCCTGATGCGGCGGAAGTCCGCGACGCGCTTGAGCAGGCTGGATTTGCGCCGGGGCCGGCGCGTTCGCAGATAAAAGCGCGACCTGTCGTTGCAGATGAGCGTATCGAAACCGTCTCCGCTGTCCGGCGGCCCGCGGCGGCCGGCACGTCGGAGCCCACGAGCCTGCCTTCCGCCACAGCATCCGGGGTATCGCCGAGAACGCTCGGCATCAGTCTGCTCGTAGCCGCAGTCGTGTTGCTTGGCGTCGTGGTCCTGCTGCCGGGATCTCTTGAAAGAGAACCCGCCGAAACTCGTGAACCGACGGCGGCGACCCCCTTTCCGGAGTCAGCGCCAGGAGGCTCGCCCGTCGCAGGTGACGTACCCGATCAGGAAGATCCTCTCGACGTGGATCGGCTAGATCGCGATTACGCTCCGGAAAATCAGGCACTGGAAGGCGAGACGATCGAGTTTAACGAGAGCGATGCCGACTACACGGGGCTCGATGACGAGGAGAAACTGCGGTACAAGGTCGACATGATTCTCGGCGAATTGCTCTCCGATTTCGAAACGCTCGAGAGGCGCAGCGTGCAGCGCTGGGCAGCGGTCCCGTACAGCCGGGCGAAGGAATTCTATGCTGCGGGGGACGAGGCCTATCTCAAGCGTGACTGGGCCAGGGCCGAGCTGCAGTACCTGGATGCGCTGTCCCTCCTCGAGCCCCTGTTCGACCAGGTTGAGCCCGCATTCGAAAAGGCGCTCGCGGGGGCCATAGAGGCGTTCGAAGCAGGCGAACGGGTCGAGTCATTGCGGCTGTTTGAACTCGCCGTGGCGATCACGCCCAACCATCCTGAAGCGCGCGCCGGATATGAGCGAGCTGCCAATCTGGACACGGTATTGCAACTGGTCGACCAGGGGCTGGACTACGAAGAAGAACTCGAACTGGATGCGGCGGAGAGGAGCTTCCAGCAGGCGGTTGACCTGGATTCCGCCTGGCAGCCGGCGCTGGACGGCCTGGTCCGTGTCCAGGAAACCCGCCTCAAGATGCAATTCGATTCACGTATGAGCGAAGGATTCGAGTTCCTGGCTATGGGGGACTACCTTGCCGCACGCGCCGCGTTCCGTATGGCAAAACAACTCATGCCGGACTCCCCGGAACCTGCTGATGGCTTGATGCAGGTTGACCAGGGCTTGCGTCTCGACAATATCAATACACTCGAAAAGGAGGCCGCTGCCCTCGAAGAATCCGAGCACTGGGACGCGGCTGCGGCGACCTACGAAGAGATTTTGAAGATCGATGCCAACCTGTCTTTCGCGATGGACGGTCTCGCAAAGTCTCGCCGTATGGACGCGATTCACAAGCAGCTGGATGAGTACATCAAGGACCCGGACAAGCTTTCAATCGGGTCGGTTATGCAAAGGGCGACAACACTGGTTGTCGACGTAACTCGCATGCCTGAAATTGGGCCGCGACTGGAAGGACAGCGCGACGAACTGGCCCGTTTGCTCAAACGGGCGGCGACACCTGTTCCGGTCGAGCTCGTTTCCGATAACATGACATCAGTATCGATATACAAAGTCGGGACATTGGGTACTTTCACGAACACCCGGCTCGAGCTGCGCCCCGGTCCTTACGTGGCTGTCGGAGTACGCTCAGGTTACCGCGATGTGCGCCTCGAATTCCGTGTGGCTCCGGAAATCGATATGCAGCCCGTCGTTGTTCGTTGTGAGGAGCCGATTTGAGTTTCGATCATCTGACCATCAGGAGCGTGGAGGGCGAACGCCGCGTCGATGCGCGTGACCTTCCTTTGCGGGTCGGCACGAGCAGCGAGTGCGAGCTGCGCCTGCCCGGTCCCGGCGGTGAGCCGGTCGCGTTGTTCGATTTGCTGGACGGCGTACCTTTCGTGCAGCCCGTTGGCCGTGGCGCGTCTCTGGCGATCAACGGCGACCCTCTCGGTGCGAGTCGTCGTCTGCAGGACGGGGATGAGCTGCAGTTCTATGGCAGCCGAATCCACTTGCTGGTCGACGATGATCGCCTGATTCTGGATGTTCGGCTGGAGGACAGCGCCTATGTCACGCGGCCTCCCGAGCTGACCGATGAAGACGAAGTAACGGACGATGAAGCAATCGCGCCGACAGCATTTACCCGTGCCGTCGAAACAGCTGCGCGCCTGGAGAAAGACAGAACCAGCCCACTGAAGTTCATTGTCGGTGGCGGTCTTGCAGTATTGCTGCTTGCCTCCTACCTGTTATTCAGCGCCAAGTCAGTCGAGTTCGAGATTACGCCAGCCGGGGCCGACAGCTTCAGTATCGATGGTGGCTGGTTCCGACTGCCGATCGGCAACCGCACGCTGCTGCGAAAAGGCAGCTACACGGTCAATGTACAGAAGCGGGGTTACTACGATATCGAGCAGAATTTCGAGGTCGGTGATGAACAGTCCATGACGGTCACATTGCGCATGCGTAAGAAGCCTGGGCGACTTTTTGTGCAGGTCGAGCCTGCTGTCGACGCGATAGTAACTGTTGACCAGGGACAGGTCGGGAAAGCGCCATTCGGTCCGATTGAACTCGAACCGGGCCTGCACACGGTGAATGTCGAGACGGACCGATTCCTGCCATTTACCGGCGCGATCGACATGCAAGGCCTCGACTTGCTGGAGAATTTCAACGTTCAACTCGTACCCCGTTGGGCCAATGTCCGGGTCGATTCGGAACCTTCCGGCGCGAAAATCTTCGCGGGGGACCAGGAGGTCGGCGTTACGCCGGCGACGATCGAGTTGCTGGAAGGCTCACATGAGATAGCGATCTCGCAGGACGGCTTCAGCCCATGGGATGGCACTGTCGTCGCCGTACCCAACGTCTCGCAGCAGCTACCGTTGGTGACATTGCAGCCTGCGGATGCACGCCTCATCGTCAACACGATACCGCGAGGGGCCAATGTGACGGTAAATGGACGCTACCGTGGACAGTCGCCGATTACATTGTCGCTTACGCCGGACGTTGATTATGACATCGGGCTCTCGAAGGTGGGCTACGGCGTGACCAGGCGCAGCCTGCGCCTGGCATCGAATGCCAGTGAGTCAATCACCGTGGACCTGTCTGCTCGCCTCGGCACGGTCACGGTCGACGTGCAGCCACAGGATGCTACCGTCTACGTCGACGGGCAGGCTCGTGGCCAGGGTAAGACTACGGTCCGCCTGAGTTCGGCGCCGCACTCCATTGAAGTCCGGCGCCAGGGCTACGAAAGCTGGTCCAGAGCGGTTACACCGCGCCCTGGTTATCCGCAGACGGTGTCTGCGCGATTGCGGTCCCTCCAGGCGATCGCAGACAGTCGTATTGTAAAGACGCTGGAGTCTCCGGCAGGGCAGATCATGCGGCGTATCGAGCCGGCGACGTTCTCCATGGGAGCATCCAGGGCTGAAGTTGGGCGGCGGGCCAACGAGGTCATCGTGCCGGTTACGGTGACTCGCGCATTCCTGATCAGCATCAATGAAGTGACGAACAAGGAATTTGCGGAGTTCCGTGCCAACCACGATTCGGGCGCGTCGGTGCACCCATCGCTTGCTGCGGATAGCAACCCGGTCGCCAATGTCAGTTGGGCCGATGCCGTGGAGTACTGCAACTGGCTCAGCCAGCGCGAGGGTCGGACACCGGCATACAAGAATGAGTTTGGTGAATGGGTACCGGCTTATCCACTCACGGATGGGTACCGCCTGCCGACCGAGGCTGAATGGGTGCTTGCAATGCGCTACGCGGGTAGGAAGCAACCGATGAAATTTTCCTGGGGCGCGAAGTGGCCACCGCCTGAGAAGAGCGGCAACTACGCTGATCGCACCTCGATCGAACTCGTACCGTCGATCCTGCCGGCTTACGACGACAGCTTTGCATCGACTGCGCCGGTTGGGCGCTTCAAGCCCAATGCGCTCGGTATATTCGATGCCGGCGGCAATGTTGCCGAATGGGTTAATGATTTCTACACGGTCCCCACCCCGGGGAAGACGACACCCGTCATAGACCCAACCGGGCCAGACCGTGGTACGAGCCATGTCGTGCGTGGGTCAAGTTGGCGACATGCAGGCGTGACGGAACTGCGCCTGAGCTACCGCGACTTCAGCTCCGAGCCGAGGCCCGACGTCGGTTTTCGAATCGCACGCTTCGCGGATTGAAATCCTGACTGAGACCCTGGCGATGAGAAAAGTCACCAATGTCATACTCGTTATCAGCTTCTTCTGGCTTCTTGTCTCGTTCTGGAATCGGAACGAGATACCGGGCTCGATTGACTACGTCGCTGCGATCGCCGATGAGCCGCAGCAGACAAGAACCGGCCGGCGCTCGTTCGACGCTAATTGGGACGGCGTCGACTACCTCGTTGAGCCGGAGTACGACTACGATCTCGTCGGCATGATCGTCTCGTACCGACACCACGATAACAACAGCCGTATGCATCGCCTCGCCGACGATCACCTCAATATGCTGGACGTGTGCGTCGTATGGGGAAACAACGCCGGCGGTGCACAGCTGCAGAAAATCGATTTCTGGAACGGCATTTTCACGTGCAATGTGAAGACCCGGGACCAGGAGGCCTGGGATTCGTTCGACATGAATCAGCTGTCGAACAACCACCTGATCTCAGACGACGATGATATTCGCGATCGGGTGCGCAAGGTGAAGATTGGCGACCAGGTGCGTATCCGGGGCGTTCTTGCGGCTTACGAAAGTCCGGGTGGACGCCGCGGCACGAGCACGACGCGCACGGACACGGGCGACGGTGCCTGTGAGACGATTTATGTCGACCGGTTCGAAATTCTGAGACCGGCGACCAGTCCCTGGCGCATCTCAATGTACGTGTCGCTTGCGATCCTGATTGCCGGCTTGCTGCTGTTTTTCAGCAGGCCGTTCAAGAGCCATCTAAATTGATGTCTTGACCACCGAAATTTCTTGAGACAATCTTGCCTGGTGCTTGTCAAAGGCTGTAGCCGCTTGAAAGGAGGCTGGCACATGAACCGACTCTTACTGATGATATTGCTCGCCTGCTTTTCTGCAGCACCTCTCTGGGCTCAGGACGAAGAGGCTGAGGTCCCGGAAGCGGAGCAGGAAGAAGACGCTACTTCCCCTCTGGATGAGATCACCGACGAAGAGATCGAGGAGCTGTTAGGGCTCGACGAAGATTACACGGAAGCAGAAGACGATGACTTCGACCCGACCGAAAACGTCCGGTTTGCACAGTCGATTCCATTCCCTACCGATATCTGAAATGCGTTCCCGCCGAGTGGTAATAGATGAATAAGAAGAACATCCCGGTTGAATTTGTCTTCCAGCTGTTTGCCCTGATCATTGCGATCATTGTCGTGCATGCGTTCTATGTTTCGGTTGTGCGGCCTAACGCGGCCGAAGTGATCGTTGAACAGAACATGATGGCTGAGCAGGACCCTGATTTCGTGCGCGAACGAAGCGTGTGGGTGCTGGTCAAGGACTTCGAGCAGGAGGCCTGTTTCGTGCTGATGTTCTGGGCACTGGCGATCATGGGGTATAAGACAACGAAAATCTCGGCGGAGCGAAAGTTGCTGGACGTTGACCTCGTGCCTGTCCCCGAAGGCATGCGAATACTGCCCGAGGATACACGGGAGTTCGCGCGCCAGGTCCAGGCGCTGCCGGAGGACCGGCAACAACTGTTGCTGCCACGCCTGCTGCTCAATTCACTAAGACGGTTTGCGTCGACACGGAGTATCCAGGACGTTTCGGCCAGCACGCACACGATCTCTGAATCCGAGGCCGACCGCCTCGAATCGGAACTCGCGATGATCCGCTACATCTCCTGGGCTATTCCGTCGATTGGCTTTATCGGCACAGTCCGCGGTATTGGTGAGGCGTTGGCACAGGCCGACAAGGCCGTCCAGGGCGATATTGCCGGCGTAACACAGAGCCTGGGTGTTGCGTTCAACTCCACGTTCATCGCGCTCCTGATCAGTATCTTCCTGATGTTTCTCGTGCACCAGTTGCAGTTGATGCAGGAGCGACTGGTTTTCGAAAGCGAAAACTACGTTGACGACAAAGTCATTCGTCACCTGAAGGCGGACTGAGGCACGGACGGGCTAAGAAGTGACCTTGCTGGCAGCACATCTCAACGACGCAGGCATCCTGATTACGGATGGCGATCGCATCCTGTGTCGTGAACCCGGTTTTGCGTTACTCGAAGACGATGGCCTCATAACCGGCAGGGCGGCCTGGGCCAGCGCCAGCCTCAAGCCGCGTCGCATCCAGAATCGCTACTGGTCCGACCTGCAAACGACGCCGCTCGTCGACCGGCGATTCCAACACCTGACGCCTGCGGATATAGCCAGCCAGCAGCTGGAAGAACTCTGGCGGCGAACGTCGAAGCCGGGCGATCATCTTGTGCTGGCGGTGCCAGGCTACATGAGTAACGACCACCTGGGTTTACTCCTTGGTATTGCAATGGAGCTCGACATTCCAGTTGTTGCTATGGTCGATGCGGCGGTCGCCGCAACGCGGCGGCAGTACGCTCATGGCGTACCGGTTCATGTCGATCTTAGTTTGCATTTCGCCACGCTGACGCGCTTGTCGCAGGCCGGCCAGGCGCAGTATGAGCGTTCCATAGTGATTGACGAGTCGGGCATGCTGGACCTTTACGATATCTGGCTGCGCGTCATTGCCGAGACGTTCGTGCAGCAATCCCGCTTCGATCCGCTCCACACCGCAGAGACGGAGCAGGTCTTACAGGACAGCATGCTCGATTGGCTGGCGATCGCCTCCAGCCGGAGCACCGTGCCGATGGAAATCGAATACCGCGGCATTTCACACGCTGCGGAAATCGAGTCGCTGGCATTGGTAACGGCAGCGACACCTGTCTACCAGAATCTCGTCAGCAACCTGCGCGCGCTGTACCGGGCCGGCGAGACACCGGCTTTGCAATTGTCGGCCCGCGCTGCGCTCATGCCGGGATTGGCCGATACACTCAAGGCCAGGGTAGGCGGCGAGGTATACCTGCTCGAGCCGGGCGCTACCGCGCGCGGCTTGCTGAGTCGTGTCGCAGAGAGTCGGCCAGGAAGTGCGGTCACACTGGCGCGACACTTGCCATGGGACCAGGCGCCAATCGAGGTTGATTCGGCGACCGGTCAGGACGGCGCGCAGCCGACCCATATCTTACGGGGCGACACCGCGGTACCGGTAAGCGCGGCGGCGCTTGTGCTTGGAACGCATGCTGCCGACGATGAGCGGTGGCTCGACCTTGGTCAGGATATGCCTGGTGTATCGCGCCGGCATTGCGAAATTGCTTCGGCAAACGGCCAGTGTGTGGTGACCGACCACAGCCGCTACGGTACTTACCTTAACGGCCACCGGATTGACGGTTCGGCAGTTCTGCAATCCGGTGACGTCATTCGTGTTGGCACACCGGGTGTCGAACTGCGCATGATTCTTGTTGAGTCGTCAGATGGCGCGTAAACGAAGACAAACCGAGATCTTCAGCATGTCGTTCCTCGACTGTATGAGTTGCGGATTCGGCGCGGTTATCCTGTTCTTCATGATCATCAATTCGCATGTGAATGCGACGACCGAGAATGACAACAGTGAATTGATGGCCGAAACGAACCGCCTCCAGATCGAGGTGTTGGAGGGCCGCAAGAACCTCGCCCTTGCGCGCAACACGAAGCAAAAGCTCGAGGTCGAGAAAGAAGATGCTGATAGCAAGATTGCGCAGATCATTGCATTGATCCAGGAATTGCAGGCCGAACTCGACAAGTTTGACGAAGACACGCTGGCGAAGATCGAGCGGGTCGAGAAGCTGCAGTCCGACATCAAGTCGCTGACAGAAGAAGTTCAGCGCCTGATGGCGGTCAAGGCCGAGCAGGACGGAGCGGGAAAGCAGATTCGGGAGTTCAGAGGTGAAGGCGATCGCCAGTACCTGACCGGACTGAAACTCGGCGGCGATCGGACGCTGATCCTGGTTGATCGATCGGCGAGTATGCTGAGCGACACGCTGGTCAATGTGATCCGCCGGCGCAACCTGCCGGAGTCGGAGCAACTGAAATCGCGTAAATGGCGCCAGGTAATTGCCACGGTCAACTGGATCACGACCCAGCTGGATGAAGATGACCAGTACCAGATCTACATGTTCAACAATACGGCCGAGCCTGTAATCCGTGGTACGGAGGGCGTGTGGTTGACGGCGGACGACGGCGTCCAGTTGAACGAGGCAGTGCGCGTTTTGCGGCGCACGCCGCCAAAGAATGGCACGAACATGTACGCAGCTTTCGAGGTCATTAAATCGCTCTCACCGCGTCCCGACAATGTCATCCTGCTCGTCGATGGCATGCCAACCATGGAAACGGAAACGACGGACAAGAGCGTCGTGGGACCGCAGGAGCGCCTGAATATCTTCTATCGTTCTGTGCGGCAGATACCCTCCGGCGTTCCGATCAACATCATGCTGTTCCCGATGGAGGGTGACTTGCAGGCACCGATTTCCTATTGGTCGCTGGCGTTGTCGACACAAGGCTCGTTTCTGACCGTCAGCCGGGACTGGCCGTAAGGGACTGCAGCCATGAGACGTCGTCGCCGCAATATTGAAGCCTTCAGCCTGTCATTTCTTGACTGCATCTGCTGTGGTTTCGGCGCGATTATCCTGCTGCTCGTGCTTAGCAAAATTTACGAGCCCGTCGTTATCGAGGAGGCGGAGGAGAACCTCGAGCAACTGATTGCGTTACTGCAGGAGGAGCTTTTCAATCTTCGGGGGGAATCCACCATTCTCGACCGTGAGCTCAAGCAGGTTAGTCAGGACGCCGCCTCAACGAAGATGGAACTGGCCGAGTTGCAGGGCGACCTCAATCGTATCCGGGGCCAGTACGAGGCGAGTAAGCAGGACGAGGAGGCAACAATTGACGAGGGCGAGCTGCAAGCTGCCCGTCAGCGCCTCACCGAAGAAATGAAACGCCTCTTGCCCTATTACCGGCGCAGTGACGAAGATGCCGTCGCCGGTATTCCGGTCGACAGTGAGTACATCATCTTCGTTATTGATACCTCGAACAGTATGATCAATTACAACTGGGGCTTGGTGCAGCGGAAACTGCGCGAAGCTCTGGATGCCTATCCCCAGGTTAAGGGGATGCAGATCATGAATGACGATGGCCACTACATGTTCCCCGAATACGCAGGGCAGTGGATACCGGACACCGCTGGCCGACGCCAGGCGGTGGTCAGCCGAATGCGCACCTGGTATGCGCAGAGTGACAGTAACCCGGTCGATGGCATTCAGGCGGCAATCGAGACTTACTGGGCGCCCGACCGGAAGATCAGTATTTACGTTTTTGGCGACGACTTCGCCGGCAATATCAATATTGACGCCGTCGTGCACACAATCGACCGGCGCAATCGCGTCGGCGCGGATGGCACGAGACGAGTGCGTATTCACGGCGTCGGTTTCCCCCGCGGCTTCCGTGGCGGCGGCGACATTCCCAAATCAGCCGGTGACTTCGCTGCGGTTATGCGTGTGCTATGCGACCGCAATGGCGGAACGTTCGTCGCGTTGACCGACCAGAACCGCTAGTCTCGCCAGCCGCAGCGCGTCGCTGCCATTTTTCGCCATTATTGATCGCCATCTTTCCACGATAGCGCCGGATCGGGACCGCTATTTGATCGTGTAATGAACTCCGAAGCAGGCCAATGGGCCGCCAAGTAACCAGGAGATCATTCACATGCGTAACTCAATTATTGCCATCACTGCAGCTGTTTCATTGCTGTTTGCCCTACCGTCACAGGCCGCCCAGAAGGCATCGAAAGAGGAGACGATAGGCGTCGGCTCGGGTTCGATCGTTGGCGCAATCGCGGGCGGGCCGGTTGGACTGATCATCGGGGCCGCGATCGGTGCAAAGATCGGCGACTCGCTTCACAAGAAGAACGAACGTATCGAGACGCTGCAGGAATCAGTCGTGAGCTCGAACGATACAGTCAATCGGCTGGAGGGCGACGTCGACTCCCTGAATAGCGAGATCGATCGACTGCAAAACGTCGCGCGCCCTGAACTCGTCAGCCTGCTGCAGGCCGGCATTGCCATGGACCTGCTGTTCCGGACGGACGAGTCGGTCCTGGCCGATTCCACGGGAGACCGATTGGCGCAATTGGCCGGCACTCTGGCCGGTATGTCGGATATCCACATTCAGCTCGACGGATTCGCCGACGAGCGCGGCGATGATGGCTACAACCAGCTTCTGTCAGAGCGTCGCGTGCAGTTCATTCGCGATCAGTTCGTCGCGGCTGGTGTACATCCGGACCGAATCGACGTCAATGCTCACGGAGAGTCGGCCGCCCAGGACGAGACCCTCGACAGCTATGCGCTCGAACGTCGCGTCAGTGTCACCTTGTTTATCGACAATACGCCTTCACTCGCAGCCAACCCGAACTAGCTTCCCTGTGACTCTTCGGAGTCTCCGCCTGGCCGGCCCTGTAGTGGGGCCGGCTTTTTTTCTGCCGTGCCCGTGCTAATGTCTGCGAATACGTTCACAGGAAATCGTGATGCCGGAAAACCTCTCCCAGCGACACTGCAAGCCCTGCGAAGGCGGCGTCGAACCGTTGACGCGCGAGCAGGCTGAAGCGTTGATGCAAGCGCTGCACTCAGACTGGTCAATCACCGACGATGGCCTTCACATCGTCCGGACGGTGACATTCCCCGACTATGGCCGAACGCTGGGATTCGCGAACGCGGTTGGGTGGATAGCGACCTGCGAAGACCATCACCCGGTTCTGACCGTGTCTTACAGCAGTTGCCGAATCAGCTACACGACGCATGCAATCAACGGGCTCTCGGATAATGACTTCATCTGCGCAGCAAAGATCGATCGTCTTTTGCCGCCCCCGGAGGTGTCCGGGAAGTGATCGATGTTGCTGCGATTGAGTCCGCCGCGAAACGGCTCGCGGGCGTCAGTGTTCGTACGCCACTGCTGCAGAATTTCGAACTCGACGAAGTGGCCGGCGGCAAGGTACTTGTCAAACCCGAATGTCTGCAGGTAACAGGGTCGTTCAAGATTCGAGGTGCCTATAACTTCCTGAGCCAGCTCTCCCCCGAACAGGCCCGATCCGGCGTTGTTGCGTTTTCTTCGGGTAATCATGCGCAGGGAGTCGCGGCGGCGGGAAGCATGCTTGGCATTCGGACGGCCATCGTCATGCCGGAAGACGCCCCACGGGCAAAACTCGAGAATACGCGGCGACTCGGCGGTGAGGTGATCACGTATGACCGTTATACCGGCGATCGCGAGGCGCTGGCGCGCGAGGTTGCGGCGAAACGGGGCGCTGTAGTCGTTCCTTCCTACGATCACGACTACATCATCGCGGGGCAGGGCACCGTCGGCCTTGAGATTGGGCAGCAGGCCGCGGAACTGGGCACCAATCCCGACCAGGTGCTCGTGTGTTGCGGTGGCGGCGGCCTGATTGCGGGCAGTGCGACAGCGCTCAAGGCACACTTGCCCGATGTATCCGTGCACGCCGTGGAGCCCGAAGGCTTCGATGACACGGCGCGTTCTCTTCGGTCAGGGAAGCGCGAAACCGTTGATGACTCAGCGCGGTCGATCTGCGATGCATTGCAGGCGCACATGCCGGGCAAGCTGACCTTCGCGATTAATCAGGAATTACTTGGCGACGGGCTGGTGGTCAGCGATGCGGAAGTGCGTGCCGCTATGCGTTTCGCGTTTCGGAATCTGAAGCTCGTTATCGAACCCGGCGGCGCAGTAGCCCTGGCTGCCGTCCTCGCAGGCAAGATCGACACCGGCGGCAAGACAACGGCGGTCGTTCTCAGTGGCGGTAATGTCGATGCTGACCTGTTCGCCGAGATTCAGCGGGAAGAGTCAGGCTGAGCCAAATTGGGCGCGTCGCAGAATCGCGCGACGTGCCGAGGGCTTCCGGCTAAATCCGGTAACGGCGCTCGTCTCGCGACGTCGCTCCGGCCAGGCGTCCAGCCATTCCACAATCTTCTCTATCTGCTCGACGTCCTGTTTGACTCGTGATGGCTGCATTTCACAGAGTCCCAGCCCCTGTTCGGCCGCATGCACGAAATTCTGACTATCGCGCAACACGGCAATGATCGGAATTCCGAGTGAATCCAGGAAGCGCATAAGTTTGCCGAAGCTCTTGGTGTTCTTGCGCGTGCGATTGGCGACCACGGCGAGTTTGCGATCGCGTCGATCGACCTTGGCAACCAACAGCAGGTCGGCGATACAGCGGGATGCCGCATGCGTATCCATCGAGGACGGCAGCACAGGAACGAGAATGCTGGTCGAGTCGCGTGTTAGCTCGCGCAAGTCATCGTGATTGACGCTCGCCGGCGAATCGATAAGCAGGTTAACCGTATCCTCGGGAACCCGAAGTTGCCAACTGCGCGTTGCGGTCATGGAATTCTTATAGGCCGCAATACCGTGGATCGCCGGAAGTTCCTCGGACCGGCGGTCGAGCCATCCAATTGTGGAACCCTGCGGGTCGTAGTCCATGACTGCAGGCGTCGGTCCGCGCTGCGCATAGCTGGCCGCCAGGTTGGTTGCGAGCGTCGACTTGCCACAACCCCCTTTGGGATTGAGGATCACGATCTTGTTCAGATTGTCCCGTCTTGGCGTAGTCAGCATGTCGTAAGCAAATGAGTGGTCCGTACCGTCAATCTCACGGATATCCCGGCGGAAATCGTTGAGCTAGTTCACATAATACCTCGGAACTGCCAGCATTGCCCCTGGGCGAGGCAGGTGTCGACTCGCTTGGCATCCGGGACTTTGACCAGGGCACTCGATGATAGCGCCAGAACAAACCGGTCGAGGCTATCAGGTCGTCAGATCGGCCCAGGTCGTTTCGATGGTCTGGTCGGCTTCGCCGTCCCCGTTGGTGTCGAGTTCGATCGTGACGTTAATGTTATCTACCGCGATGAGTCGTGCCGCAGAGTTCGAGCCTTCGACAAGCAGCACACCTTCCGACGGGTATTCCGTGCCTTGCCCGCTGAACTGAATCGGCGTCGAGTAGCTCACGATACCTGCGAGCTGCGTGGAGTTGATCGAGCCGGCCGCGAATAGGGTATAGGGGAAATTCTCGTCGTTGCCGTCCACGGTCTGGGCTGACTGGTAGTTAATCAGTGTTTCCGAGCTCGCGTTGGAATCGGTTGTCATCGATGCGCCGGATGTCCCGGCATAGACGAACGGTGCGTCAATCGTGTCGAGCGTCACGGTAGCATCGCCGTTGCTCGTCAGCGTGTCGTTACCGGTAATTACCTGCAGGTTGGTAGCAACCGCGTCCATGCTGAGCATATACAGGTTGGACTGCAGGCTGCCGGTGAAATCGCCGACCGTAAAATCAACCTGGCCATCGAATACTTCACCTGTGCCCTCATCACACATCGCGTAAACGACCGTAAACGTGTCATCGGCTGCAAGTGTCGTCCCCGTCTCATCGGCAATATCACCGGAGATTGTGACCGTGCCGCCGCCCGGCAGGCAGGGAAGCTCGGTCGGACCAAAAGGAACACTTTGCATGGCGCCGGCGACAAGACCCGAGGTCTGCGCAACGCCGCCGGCAGTCGATGCGGACAGGCCGAGACCCCCACCGAGATCGGAGAAATCGCCACTTTGCAGGGCCGATTCCCAGGCGACCCTGGCCGCCGTCAGCCCGTTTTGTGACGTGATGTCGAACGACCCTCCCTCGGGGTCGGTGTCACCGAGTAGACTATCGCCACCACTGCAGGCGGCAATTAGTACTGAAATGCTCAAAATGCTCAAAATGCTCAAATGTGCGCGGCTCATGATAAAGCTCCCGTGCGAAAACGAATTCCAGACGGCCCAGTGTACCGGCGGCTCCCTGTGGCGCCGTGACCGCGCTCACAAAAGGGAGGATTGCATTATGTCCTGTGGCGGTGGGTGCGCAGGAAGTTCGTAGCCTCATGTAGCCAGGCGCAGGTGTCGCAGTCGCAGCTCCGGTCGTGTGTCGGGGCGCTGCGAACGTCGCTCCGGACGTACGCGACTGCAGTCTTCAGGGCGTGCAGCAAGTCCGGAAGAGGAGACGAGAGTGTTGGCTCACTCCGATTGGTGTTTAGCCAGTCGCAGGCTTCGCCGAAGCGGCAGTCGCGACACTGCGGGTCGTTGCCGTCGAAGTTTCCGCCGAGATGACAATGGGTGAAATCGACCTCGCGTTCGATCAGCCAGCGCGGGTACTCGAGCAAGGTCACGATGTACCCGGTGATCGTCCTGGTGCTGGCACCTGTCAAAGTGGTCATTGTGAGAGCTTCGTTACTAGAACATCTCGCTGGGGTCCAGCTCGTCGTGTGCCGGTTTCTCGCGGCACTTGATCCACTCGCCGGTAATCATGTTTTCGTAGCTGAGTCCGGGGCCAACCATCGGATAGACGCCCGCATCGCGGTCGATGATCACTTCGAGGAAAGCGGGTCCCTCGAAGTCCATGAAATCGCGAATGACAGCGGGCAGCTCCGCCTTGTCGTCGAGGCGCCTGGCGAACCTGAAGCCGTCGGCCTCGGCGGCCTTGACGAAGTCCTTGCTGTGCAGTGACTTGTCGCTCCCGGACATGCGGCCTCCGAAGTACAACTGCTGCCACTGACGCACCATTCCATCGCCGTAGTTGTTAAGAACGATGACCTTGATGGGCGTGTTGTATGTCGTCGCCGTTTCGAGTTCGCCAATGTTCATGCGAATACTGCCGTCGCCGTCGATATCGACGACAACGCGGTCCGGGCGCGCAAATTGAGCGCCGATAGCCGCGGGCAGACCAAAGCCCATCGTACCCATGCTGCCGGATGTCAGCCACAGGCGTGGCTCGCGAAAATCGAAGTACTGCGCAGCCCACATCTGGTGCTGACCCACGCCGGTGGAAATAATCGCCTCGCCTTTCGAGTGACGATTGATCTCTTCAATCACTGCGTAGGGCTGGATAAGCTCGGAATCGCGGTCATAGTTCAGGGCATATTCCTGCTTGAGATGCGCAATCTCCTCATGCCAGGTGTCGAACAGCTTCGCGAAGCCAATGCGTTGCCCGTAAGCCAGCATGTCCGTGAGATCACGCTCCAGCATGCCGACGTGGTGCCAGTTGACCCGTTTGACCTTGCCAATCTCCGCGAAATCGACATCGAAATGTGCGATGTTCTTGGCACGTGCAGCGAAAAGCCCCGGGTTTCCTGCAACCCGATCGTCAAAGCGTGCGCCAATGGCAATCAGGAAATCGCAGTCCTCGACGGCGTAGTTCGCCGATGCGATGCCGTGCATGCCAAGCATGTGCAATGCCAGTGGGTGCTGCGTGTCGCTCGCTCCAAGGGCCATGAGCGTCGTTGTTACCGGGATTCCGTATTGGTTGGCGAGCCGCCGCATCGGTTTGGTGGCATTGGCATTGATGACGCCACCACCGGCATAGATCAGCGGCCGCTCGGACTCGGAGAGCATGGTGAAGAATCTTTCGCACGCTTCGTCACTCAGGAAATTTTCTTCTACCTTGGCCAGACGCCGTCGATACCCGTGCAATGGCAGACTGCCGCTACCTTTGAAGTTGATTTCCGCGTTCTGGATATCCTTCGGAATATCGATAACAACCGGGCCCGGACGGCCGGTACGCGCCAGCTCGAAAGCGCTGCGGATTGTGTCCTCGAGCGTTTCGGCATCGGTGACGAGAAAGACATGCTTGGCGACGGCGCCCATGATGGCAGCGACAGGCGCTTCCTGGAACGCGTCGGTGCCGATCGCGGCAGTCGGGACCTGGCCACAGATCACGACCATCGGGATCGAGTCAGCCATGCTGTCGCGCACCGGTGTGACCGTGTTCGTCGCCCCGGGGCCGGAGGTCACCATGGCGACGCCGACATCGCCGCTCGCCCTGGCATAGCCAGCGGCCATGAAACCGGCACCCTGCTCGTTGGCTGGAACGACCAACTGAATGCTGGAGTCGCTGTCCACCGGCGAGTGGACGTCGTTGTAGCGAAACACCGCATCGAAGATCGGCAGGATCGCGCCGCCCGAGTAGCCAAAGACCGTGTTTACGCCTTCGTCAGCCAGGATTTGCACGACCGTGTCGGCTCCGGACAAAGGCCGTCCTGCGAGTGGATGCCGGGTTGCGGCTGCGGTATTGGCGCTCTCGTTCATCGGACTCGGGATTCAGCGATAAGTTACGGATTTTTCGCGAGTGTTTACTAATTTCTGGTGCATTGCAATACTGGAAAATCTGCGCGACCATCTCCCTTGTTACTCTGCAAATCGGTTTCATTTGTAATTCATCATGCGACACGCAATCTCAGTCCTGCTTCAGAACGAGGTCGGCGCCCTGACGCGCATGACCGGGATGTTCTCTTCACGTGGTTACAACATCGAGACGCTGAACGTGGCCCCAACCTATGATCCACGTGTGTCGCGCGTCACCTTGGTCGTCACGGGCTCGGACGCGGCGATCGCGCAGCTCAACGCCCAGCTCGCGAAGCTTGTCGATGTCGTCAATATCCATGATATGACCCTTGGAGAGCATTTCGAACGAGAGCTCGCAATCGTCAAGGTAAAGCTGGGGACAGGCGGGCTGGCCAAGGCCTTGTCACTGGCCAAGCGCTTCGATGCCGAGATGTTGGACGAGGACGCTAACAGCTGCACGATGCAGTTGACCGGATCCGTTGACGAGGTAGATGAATTCGTCGGCGCGGCCGCGGAATTCGGCGATATTTCGGCCGTCGCACGCAGCGGCACGGTTGCGGTATCGAAGGGCGAAGTCACTCTGACGTCGTTCGATCGACAGCACCTGCTCGTAGGCTGATCGTGACCGCCCCGGCGCTTGCGAACTACCGACGACTCGTCGTCAAGGTGGGTTCGTCGCTGCTGGTGGACTCGAACGGCGAATTGAATCGAGCCTGGCTGGAAACCCTGGCGCAGGATATCGATGCCTTGCTGGCAAAGGAACACGAAGTTCTTATCGTATCGTCCGGTGCAATCGCGATCGGTAGTTCCCTGCTGGGTATCAACAAACGTCGTGCTCGACTCGAAGACCTGCAAGCAGCTGCTGCAGCAGGCCAGGTGCAACTCGTGCATGCTTACCAGGACATACTGGGACATTACGGTATCGGCGCCGCACAAATCCTGTTGACGCTGGAAGACACCGAAAACCGGCGACGGTTCCTGAATGCACGTGGCACCCTGGGGCGCCTGCTCGATCGCAGCGTGATTCCGATCATCAACGAGAACGACACTGTGGCCACCGAAGAGATTCGCTACGGCGATAACGACCGTCTCGCGGCCAGGGTTGCGCAGCTGGTTATGGCCGATGCGCTGGTGCTCCTGTCCGATGTCGACGGCTTCTACACAACGGACCCGGGGAAGAACCCCGACGCGGAACATATTGCCGAGGTCGGCCGGGTTACGGACGAGTTGCAGTCAATGGCGGGCGAGACCCGTTCGGACGTGGGCAGCGGTGGCATGGCAACCAAGGTACAGGCGGCGCGCATAGCGACGCATGCAGGCTGCTCGACGATTATCGCCAGCGGCAAGATCGAACATCCACTCGCTGCGCTTTCGGCTGGTGCGCGTTGCACCGTATTCAAGGCAGACGGCACTCCGACAGCCGCCCGCAAGCAATGGCTTGCCGGGGTCCTCGAGGTGCAGGGATCATTCAGCGTTGACGAAGGTGCGGTGGCCGCCCTGCGCAACGGCAAGAGTCTTCTTCCTGTCGGGGTGGCGGGCGCGACCGGCAGTTTTCGGCGCGGCGACGTGGTGAGTATTTTCGGGCCCGATGGCACCGAGCTTGGCCGAGGGTTGGCGGAGTATTCCAATGACGAGGCGAACCAGATTGCTGGCTGTCAGTCTGAACTAATAGAAGACAAACTTGGGTACCGCGGTCGTTCGGTTATGGTGCACCGCGATGAACTGGTGTTATTTGAAAATGAAGGCTGACAACAAGACGGCGGACATTGCCGCAACGATGACGTCGCTGGGCAAGGCGGCGCGCCGGGCTGCGAACGCTTGGGCCGGCGTCATTCCCTCTTTCAC
>CAZKZE010000054.1:0-20804 GCA_964557165.1 uncultured Woeseiaceae bacterium | reverse complement strand
ATCAAGCAGATACGCATGGAACTTGAACAAGTTCTTAAGATTCTGCGCCGCTAAATTCTTTACTTCCCTCCTGCACCTGCGGCAGTTAATATGCTGCCGTGCAGATGCCAGTGAAGCTGGTAACTCATTAAACCGGTCGGGGCGTAGCGCAGCCTGGTAGCGCACCACAATGGGGTTGTGGGGGTCGGAAGTTCGAATCTTCTCGCCCCGACCACTTAATGAAAAAGAGGCCGCTCTCACTTTTAGTGAGCGGCCTTTTTTCGTTGAGTGGTTGGGTGATGTTGGAACCTCCCCAAAAAGTTCGCACCGAGGCCGGCTTTGCCGGCCGACAGGCGTCACGTAGTGACGCCCATCTTCTCGCCCATCTTCTCGCCCATCTTCTCGAAAAAGATCTACTCGTGCGCGATCGGCTTATCCGTAAACAAAAAGTCCTTTAGCTCTTTGTCGAACGTCGGGTCCTGCCGCCGAATCCACTCGAGCACCATCGCTGCATGTTCTTTCTCCTCATCGCGATTGTGCGCGAGGATTGCACGCAGCTCGTCATTCTTGCATGCGTCGACACGCTGGTTGTACCAGTCGACGGCTTCGAGCTCTTCCATCAACGACGTTATCGCTCGATGCATATCCCGAGTTGCATCAGACAGTTCTTCCAGTGGTTCGTGGTATCCCTCGTTAGCCATTCAAATGCTCCAGAAAAGTCAGGCGGGAGAAAGTCGTCGCACGCCGTCTGCCGCCGCAAGAATCAGCGCCAATAGTGACAGGGTGGTCGCAGCGCCGGATACCTCGGGAGTTGCCGATTGCATTACGGAAATGCCGTAGGCTCCCCACGCAACGACGAGCGCGAAAGGAATGTCCCGGTGCCTCAAAACCATCCTCGCCCCGAATGCTCCGACGACCGCGAGTTTCAGAAGCGTCCACTGCACCGCGGTTAACCAGACGTTGTCCCAACCGGAGCTGTATTGCAGGACGCTCAGGTTGGCGATAGTCGCCAGCGTTATCCAACCGGTGTAAAGGCTGAATGGAAGGTACAACACTATGTGTTCGACGAACGGTGCTGTATCAATTGATGCTATCAGCGAGCGATAGATCAAAATAAGGGTGGCTAGTATGACCAGCATGACGACGAGCGACAGTACGAGCAGGTCGTAGTGCCACACGACGATCCAGACCGCGTTCGCCAGGCAGTTTAGTTGGAAGTACTTCGAGATTCCGGCGACCTTTGCACTGCCTCGTTGCGCCGGAAGGGCCTGCCACACGACGAAGACCAGCAACGCCAGGTAGATGACGCCCCAGATCGAAAAGGTGAAGCCGGCCGGTGTGAACAGGGATGGGTATTTCGCCGAAATTTCCGGCATGGTCTGGCCGTTGATCGGTAACGCATTCGATAACACGTTAAGGAGAATCACGACGGCAAATGCCGCCAAATTACCGCCCCAGTCAGGCAGGGATCGTCGCATCAGGATTCCTCGTCAGACGGGATTGTTGAACGGCAGCTTTCGGTCCTGGATTCCAAGGAGAATCGGCTGCGCCGTTTCCCGGTATATGTTGACCTTCGCATTGAACGCGACGCGCGACAGGCCGTGTTTGTCCTTGATAGTCAGCCGTCGAATATTGAAGTGGCCGCCGCCCATCTTTTCGCCGGTCAGGTAGCACTTGATAGCCGTGACTCTCTCGCCCGACAGCACCATCCCGCTGAGTTGCGACAGGTTTCCCTGCGCTCGTTCGAGAAAAGTCACAGCGTCCACATTCGCGTCTACCTGCAACGTGCCTGTGTCGGTATGCGACTCGATATCCGTCATGAAATCACCGACGAGGATCTGGCCCGGTAATGCAGCATCGATCATGCGGGCTAGTTCAATCGTCACGTCACCGACGATAAAGTCATGTGTTGTTGGGTTAACGCCTTCTGCCTGATGGAACTCGTAGCAACTGCCCACGTGGAAACAGGCGCGGAGGCGAGGTACTGCTTTGGTGGCAGACTTGCTGCGCGCGATCGCATTGTCCGCCAGTACGATGTGCATAAAGTGGTACAGATTAACGCTGGCCTCGAGGCCGTCATCGCGGTTCCAGATGTAGAACCCATCGCCACTGGAGGATCGGGCGAAATCAATGTTTACGTCCTGCTCGAGCATCTTGGCATGGGCGGAATTCAGCGAGTACGACAGGCTGTTGAGCTGCGTCATCTGTTCGAAAGGCGTCAACAGACCGAAACCGACGATATCGAATAACGTGACCGCGCGGCTCGGCACATAGTTGATGCCGTACTTGCGAATCATCTTCTCGATGATCTGCGTTTCGACGTCGGTGCCGTCCAGCGGCTCTCGCAATCGAATGTTGATCGGTTCTATATCCAGTAACCGTGCGACCTTCTGCATTTGCGTGATCGTTAGCTGGCGGTCACCCGATATCAACTCGGTAATAAAACGCGGTGACACGCGCGGCGGCATCTCATCGGCGCGTGGAGACGTGTATTCGGCGATGGCGTAATGCGGCACAACGAGGATGAGGATGCTCTGATCCAGCGGTACCCAACTCAGGATACTGTTCTGGCCGAGGGACCAGTGACTTCGCAGAGCCGTTTCGACGTGCATCAGGTTGCTGCGCTGGCGCAATCCCATTTGTTGGGCCAGCCCGGCTAACTGATCCAGGTACGGCGAATAGTCAGCTATTCGTCGAATCCCGGATTTCGACAGGTCGTCTAATTCCATGCTTTTGCCCGCAGCGACTTTCACGAATCTGCAATCTCTGCCACAGTTCGCTCAAACCAACCTAATCAACTCTGTTATACAGCGCAAGTGTTATAACTACAGTCGTCTATCTTACATAACAAATGGCAGTGACAGGACCAGACATCCAGGAAATTCGGGCGTTACGTGATCAACTCACCGAAGAGACGATCAGGACGCCGATGCTGCGTTGCGCTGCCATCGAGCAGGCTGCGGGCGGAAATACCTCAGTTCAGGCCAAACTCGAGTTCCTGCAAAGGACGGGAACATTCAAAGCGCGCGGAGCCCTCGCGACGTTACACGGCCTCGACAAGGAACAACTGGCAGCAGGTGTTACCGCCGTGAGTGCCGGTAATCATGCGATTGCAACAGCCTTCGCTGCTCACACACTGGGCACGACGGCGCGGGTGGTGATGACCAGCTCGGCCAATCCATCACGCATTGCCGCGTGCAAGTCGTTTGGCGCTGACGTCATTATCGCGAAGGATGTCCATGAGGCCTTCACGATGGCGGAGCGAATCCAGGATGAAGAAGGCCGCTTCTTTGTGCATCCATTCGAGGGACCGGCTGTCGCACTGGGAACCGGCACGGTCGGCCTGGAAATATGCGAGCAGGCGGGAGAGTTCGACGCGCTGATCGTACCGATTGGCGGCGGCGGACTGATCGGCGGTATCGCCAACGCCGTCAAACAGCTGCGACCCGCGTGCGAAATTATTGGCGTGGAGCCTGTCGGCGCGGACTCAATGCATCGCAGCCGGGCGGCGGGTACCCCGCAGAGTATCGACCAGGTGGAAACGATTGCGGACAGTCTTGGGGCACCGTTTGCAATGCCATATTCTTTCGCGCTGACCGAGGAAAATGTCGATCGTCTTGTTCTCGTGGACGACCTGCAACTGCGACGAACCATGGGATTCCTGTTTCAGGGCATGAAGATCGCCGTTGAGCCGGCATGTGCGGCAAGTACCGCCGCGCTACTCGGACCGCTACGCGAAGACCTGCAGGGCAAACGCGTTGTGCTTGTCATGTGTGGCAGCAATATCGATTGGGACACATTCGAAAAGCAGGCGATATTCGATGACCCAGCTGCTTGAGAAACTGAAAGCCATCGTCGGCCCACAGGGCTGGACCAGCGACGCGGATGCGCTCGAGCCGCACGTTAATGAGTGGCGTGGAGTGTTCACGGGCGTGACTCCGATCATGCTGATGCCCGCGTCCACCAGGGAGGTGTCGCGGATCGTCGCCGCTTGTGCACAAGCCGGCGTGGGGATCGTTCCCCAGGGCGGCAACACAAGCATGTGCGCGGGTGCGATACCGGACGACTCTGGCGACCAGGTATTGCTTTCAATGGCGCGTATGAATCGCATCCGTAGCATCGATGCCGGGAATTTCTCAATGGAGGTCGAGGCGGGCTGTGTTCTGCAGTCGATTCAGGAGGCCGCAACTGAGGCAGGTCGCCACTTTCCGCTGAGCCTCGGGGCCGAAGGCAGTTGTCAGATCGGCGGCAATATTGCGACCGACGCGGGCGGACTAAACGTGATTCGTTACGGGACCACGCGAGCTCTCGTGCTCGGCCTCGAAGTTGTTCTCGCAGATGGCACGGTACTCGACGGCCTGCGGTCTCTGCGCAAAGACACAGCGGGTTACGACCTGAAACAGCTATTCATTGGCAGCGAGGGGACGCTCGGGATCATCACAGCCGCGACCTTGCGGCTGTTTCCTGACCCCGGCGAGCTGGGAACGGCACTGGTTGCCGTTCCAGCGTCGGGGACGTCCGTTGCATTACTGGCAAAATTGCAGACTGCCTTTCCCGAGAGAGTCCAGACCTTCGAGCTGGTATCCGACTATGTGTTCGGCCTGGTCGAGCGCTACATCCCGGACGCGAGCCTGCCATTCGACGCTGACTATCCGTGGTATGTACTCATCGAGGTTGCCACGGGTGGCGACCGCGAGAACTTCGAGGCGGCGCTCATGGAGGCAATCGACGACGAACTGGTCCTGGACGCAGTGATCGCGAAGAACTGTG
Source organism: uncultured Woeseiaceae bacterium (assembly GCA_964557165.1). Lineage (GTDB taxonomy): Bacteria > Pseudomonadota > Gammaproteobacteria > Steroidobacterales > Woeseiaceae > UBA1847. Next base: position 16,055 of record CAZKZE010000054.1, on the reverse strand, counting down.
CCGAGGTCGACAACCTTTGGCGGCTCCGCCATTCGATTTCGGAGGCTGAGCGGCAGGCCGGAAAGGCGCTCAAACACGACATTTCGGTGCCCGTATCAAGAATGCAGGAATTCCTGCAGCGCGGCGATGAGTTGCTGCAGAATCTGCGGCCGGACGCGACCCTCGTGGCCTTTGGCCATGTCGGGGACGGCAACCTACATTACAACGTTTCGTTGCCACACGACCTCGACCCCGACGAGTATTCCAGTATCGGCAGTTCGATCACCGCGGCAATATACGATCTCGTCGCCGAACTCGGTGGCAGTTTCAGCGCGGAACACGGTGTAGGCCAGTTCAAACGACCATATTTGGCGGTTTATCGGGCCGGCCCTGAGTATGACCTCATGCGGACACTCAAAAAGACGCTGGATCCCGCCAATATCCTCAATCCGGGCAAGGTAATTTGACGACCAGTTCCGGATTAAAGCTTGATAATGGCGTTAGAATTCTCTGCTAGAGATGAGCACTGAAGCCGACAAAATTCGCGATACGTTCGCCGACCAGCTAGCAAGCTTTGACGACAAGCTTGCCGGGACGGCCAATGATGTCGACATGCTCGCTGATATCCAGAGCGGTATCGGTGCCCTGATGGCGTCCAATGGGAGCAACGAAGCCGAAATTCGGCGCGTTCTCCAGGAACGCTATGAGGCAGGCGGTCTGCGCAAGGAGACGTTCCAGCTCGTCAAATCCATGCTGGACGGCTACTCCTCGGAAAAAGCGCCGACCAGCCCGGGTGCGGCAACACCGGCGCCGCGGCCCAAGGCGCCGGCACCGCCGCCCGAAATACCTTCCGCGCCTGCGGCTTCGAATGAGGACAAATTCGGTACGACGACGGTGATTCCCGCCGACCAGATGCCCGACATATCGCCAGCGGGTCAGGTTCAGGTCGGTTCGATTCTGCGCGATCGTTTCCTGCTCCAGGAAAAGATATCCGGTGGCAGCATGGGCGTCGTATACAAAGCGCTCGATCGTCGCCTGGCGGAGGCCGGAACCGAACAGCCCAATGTCGCGATCAAGATACTGTCGCCGGAGATGGCCGAGGACGGACACGCGCTGCGCGCGCTGCAGCAGGAAGCTGCCAAGACCCGTTGCCTGGTCCATCCACACATTGTCCGTTTCATCGATCTCGATCGCGACGACGATCTCTATTTCCTGATTCTGGAGTGGCTCGAGGGTCGCACGCTGGCCGACATTCTCGACTCGGCTGACGCTCGCAGTATTGATCTGGAGGCAGCATTCCGGATCGTACGCCAGGTTGGCGACGCGCTGGACTACGCGCATCGCTGCGGCATTGTTCATGCGGACATCAAACCCGGCAACATCATGATCATGCCCAATGGCGACGCGAAACTGTTCGACTTTGGCGTTGCGCGCGTGCGGCAAAAGCAGGGCGAGGGCGAATTCGATCCCGGCGTGCTTGGTGCATTGACGCCCGCGTATTCAAGTATGCAGGTGCTTGGCGGCGAAGAGCCGGTTGCAAGCGATGACGTATTCTCGCTCGGCTGCCTGTTGTACAGGCTCGTAGCCGGATACCGGGTATTCGGGCCACGCAACGCTGCCGAGGCCTCACAAGAAGGAATGAAGCCCCAGAGGCCGCAGAATGTCACCGACGATCAGTGGCAAGCCCTGAAGAAGGCATTGTCCTATTCGCGGGTCACTCGTTTTGATTCGGTCGGCGAATTTGTCGAGGCACTCGAAGACTGCAGCGATCAGGAGGCGATCAGCATTGAAGCGCCGGAACGGTTCGCGACCGAGGACGATGGCGGCTCCCCGGGTAAATGGATCGCGATCATCGCCGTTACCCTGGGCCTGGTCGGCATCGGTGCAAAGCAGATGGGCTACCTGGATCCGTATATCGAGCAATTCACGGGATCGGACGAGATCACGGACATTGCAGGCCCCGAACCGATCATCGAGGAGATCGAGGCGGGACCTGAACCCGAAATAGTTACCCTTGATGAGCAACGTGGCGAAGCTGCTTCCGCAGACGATGTGCCTGCTGCCGGGGCGCTGGCGGCAGAGGCTGAAATTGAGGTTGCTGCCGACGAACTCGCCGCCACCGATGTGCCAGTTGTTGGATCCGAGGAAGTCGCGACGGACGTCGTCGAGACGGCCGAAGCCGAACCCGTTATCCAGTACGAGAATCTCCTGGACTTCTCGACGTTGCCGCCGCCAACTGCAATCGTGACATTTAGCCTCGACGGAAACTCTGCTGCTGCAACCGACGTGGTGCTGCGTGAAGACGGGGATCCACTAATTGTCGATTTCATTCGCCAGGGCCCTGCCGACGCACCTTTGACCCTGCGACTTGAAGAAATAGGCTTTAGCGGCAATCGATCCCCTTGGGGCTCGGGCCAGTACGCTTTGTCGAATTCCGGGCTGGTGAGGTTCCCTGCGGGGCAAGCTCGCGCCAGGATTACTCTGACTGCGGCCTCGGATCCGCGGCGTGAGTCCGACCAGTTGTCGACGCTGCGACTACGACCGGCCGACTCGGCCGAGTCCGAGCTGGCGATTGTCAACGTCAAGATAGAAGACGATGACCGGCGCTCATTCGAAGGAAGGCTCCCGGACAACACGATTGCGTTCGCGGCCAGCCAGGTATCCGTGAGCGAGGCTGACCCTGCTGTGCAAATCGATATCGTACGCTTCAATCCGGATACCACATCGATTCAGGTTGGGTACACGGTCGAGGGCCTGACCGCCACGGAAGGTGAGGATTATTTCGCACCGGGCTCGTACTCTATCTCGTTTGGCCCGGGCCAGCGCTCCGCTCGATTGCTGATCCCGCTCGTGCAGGATTCGCGAGCCGAAGGGGATGAGGCCTTCGTTGTCAAACTGGACGTCGACCCTGAAACTCGTCCGCCCAATCTCTCTCCCAACATCGCTGTGATGATCCGCGACGACGAGTAGCGTCCCGCCCGATCATTAAATACCGCTCGTTTTGCTGCTAGACTGCCGCTCCGGCCCTGCTGGGCATGCCGTACACACCGCGGAGCACGAGAACCATGAGTGACAAGGAACTGCGGCGCTATTCACGCGTCGTCGTTGATGGCGTTGAGCAAGCGCCCAGCCGCGCAATGCTGCGCGCCGTCGGATTCACCGAGCAGGATTTCCAGCGTCCGCAAATTGGTATCGCGTCCACGTGGAGCATGGTGACACCGTGCAATATGCATATCGCCGGCCTTGCCGAGGAAGCGGCAAAGGGTGCGGATGAAGCGGGCGGCAAGGGCGTCGTTTTCAATACGATCAGCGTCTCCGACGGGATCTCGATGGGCACGCCTGGAATGCGCTACTCGCTCGTATCGCGCGAAATCATCGCGGACTCTATTGAAGCAGTCGTGGGTGCCGAAGGCTTCGATGGCGTCGTAGCGATCGGCGGCTGCGACAAGAACATGCCTGCCTGCGTCATGGCCATGGCTCGCCTCAATCGACCGGCGGTCTTCGTCTACGGCGGCACCATCAAGCCAGGCGCGAAGCGGCGTGACATCGTGTCTGTATTCGAGGCGGTCGGCGCCAAAGCGGGCGGCAAGATATCCGACGAAGAATTGCTCGAGGTTGAGCAGACTGCGATCCCGGGTCCGGGTGCCTGTGGTGGAATGTATACGGCGAATACCATGGCGTCGGCTATCGAAGCGCTGGGCATGAGCCTGGCGAACAGCTCCGCCCAAGAGGCGGTGTCGGAGCAGAAGATCAACGATTGTCATCGCGCCGGTGAAGCTGTTCTTAACCTGATTCGAGAAGACATCAAGCCGCTCGACATCATGACTCGGGAGGCGTTTGAGAATGCCATCACCCTGGTTATCGCCCTGGGCGGATCGACGAATGCGGTCCTGCATTTGCTCGCGATCGCTCGCGAAGCGGACGTACCCCTGTCGCTCGATGACTTTACGGAAATTGGTGCGCGTGTACCGGTCCTTGCCGACGTCAAACCAAGCGGCAAGTACCTGATGTCAGAATTGATCGAGATCGGCGGCATTCAGCCACTGATGAAACGCATGCTGGATCAGGGTCTGCTGCACGGGAACTGTATGACTGTAACGGGCAAAACCCTGGCCGAGAATCTCGCCGACGTCGCGGACTATCCGGCCGGACAGGATATCGTTCGAGACTTCGACAATCCGATCAAACCCGACAGTCACCTGGCGATTCTCTACGGCAATGTAGCGCCGGAAGGTTCGGTTGCGAAGATCACGGGAAAGGAGGGTCTCCGGTTCGAAGGTTCCGCAAAAGTCTTCCATTCGGAAGAGGAGGCGTTGCAGGCCATTCTCGATGATGCGGTCAAAGCCGGCGATGTCCTGGTGATTCGCTACGAAGGACCGAAGGGCGCGCCGGGCATGCGCGAAATGCTGAGCCCGACCGGGGCGATCATGGGCAAAGGCCTGGGCTCTGACGTCGCGTTAATTACCGACGGGCGCTTCTCCGGGGGCAGCCACGGCTTCGTCGTCGGTCATGTTTCCCCGGAGGCCGCTGTTGGCGGGCCAATTGGGCTGATCGAAGATGGCGATATCATCCGTATCGACGCCGAGCGCAAGGAAATTAACGTCGATGTTGCCGCGGCAGAGATCGAGCGCCGGCGGACGGCCTGGAAACGCCCTGAATCGCCCGTCAAACGCGGTGTTCTGGCCAAATATCGCAATGAAGTGGCCTCCGCGTCGGAGGGCGCCACGACGATTCCGCCGGAGTGGACTTGACCTTCGCCGTCAGGTCCGTTTTACTTCGTCGATGAAGTTTTCTGACATCCACGTGAAGTGCCAACTTATCGGCTTGCCCGATATGGAAGAACACTTAGAACACATGGCGCGCCAGAGGCGCGTGGGTGCGAATGGCAACTGTACCGGCTAGTAATAAAGTTCGGACATTGTCAACGAACCCGCCGGGACCTTCCTTGCGGGTTTTTTTTTGCACTGTTCGTTCAAGGACGTGAATGATCGCGAACGTCAAAGAGGCTGAGTTCGAAGAGAGCGCTGCACTGGGCGCACCGGAACCGCAAGCCCAATCACCCTGGGTTGTCATGAAATTCGGCGGCACGAGCGTCTCGAGTGCCGGGAATTGGCGGACCATTGCCGCACTGGTCAAGGCGAGGCTGGACGCAGGCCTGCAACCTGTCGTTGTGCATTCTGCGTTGCAGGGTGTCTCGAACGCCCTCGAAGAAGTCCTGGCGGGTGCCATTGCCGGAGACCCGGCGGACCCCCTGGACGGTATTAGAAAGCAACACCACGAACTCGCGAAAGCACTGGGTCTCGACGGCCGGGCATTGCTTGAGGGGCGCATGCACGAGCTCGAGCAGCTTGTTGCCGGCGTGCGCCTGGTCAAGGAAGTCAGTGTTCGGGTGCGCGTCAGGGTCATGGCGCTCGGCGAGTTGATGGCCACCTGCCTGGGCGCCGCATTCCTACAAGAACAAGGCTTGCCAGTGAACTGGCTCGATGCGCGGGATTTGCTGACGAGTCGGTCGCGGCCGGGCAGTAACCCAATCAACTCCTACCTGGCGGCAACCTGTGACTATTCCCCAGATCCGGAGCTGGCGGCGAAGCTGGCGGAGCAGGGAGGCGTGGTTCTGACACAGGGTTTCATCGCCAGGAACAACGCGGGTGAGACGGTGCTGCTGGGGCGCGGCGGATCCGATACGTCGGCCGCCTATTTTGCAGCGCGCCTCCAGGCAAGACGGCTGGAGATCTGGACGGATGTTCCCGGCATGTTTACAGCGGACCCCAGGGTTGTGCCGTCCGCGCGACTGCTGAAAGGCCTCCACTATGACGAGGCGCAGGAACTTGCTTCTGCGGGCAGTTCGGTGCTGCATCCACGGTGTATTTCACCGGTCCGTGACAGCGACATACCCATTTTCATCCGCAGTACCGTGACGCCTGAGATCGAGGGCAGCGTTATTTGCTCGGTCACCGAGGAAGTCGAGCCACAGGTCAAAGGCATTTGTATTCGCAATGGCCTGACGCTCATCTCCATGACCACGGTCGGCATGTGGCACGAAGTCGGTTTTCTTGCCAAGGCGTTTGCGGCGTTTGCCGACAACGGCGTATCCGTGGACCTGATCTCGACATCCGAAACCAACGTGACCGTCTCGATTGATACGAGCGATGGACTGTTGCCCGATGATGTCGAGGAGGCGCTGGTATTTGACCTCGAGAAGCTGTGCCGCGTCAGCGTAATTTCCAAGTGTTCCGCTGTCAGTCTTGTTGGCCGCAAAATTCGCACCATCATGCCGCGCATGGGACCGGCGTTGGAGGTCTTCGAAGAAGAACGTATTCACCTCGTGTCGCAGGCGGCCAACGACTTGAACCTGACCTTCGTTGTGGACCGGCAGCAGGGTCCGCGACTCGTATCCAAGCTACATGCATCGATCATCCGGAAAGGCCCGTCCAAGGTCTTTGGCCCGAGTTGGGAGCGCTTGTTTGCCGGCGATGAACCCTTGGTTCGCGCAGCGGACACGTGGTGGATGAAGAAACGCGACGACCTTCTTGGCCTGGCGGACGCAGAGCCGAACGCCTACGTATACGACCGGGAAACTGTCGTTGATGCGGCCGAGAAGCTCACGCAGCTCACGAATGTGGATCGTATCCTTTACGCAGTGAAGGCGAACTTCAACGCGGACCTCATCAAGGCACTGGATTCGAGCGGCGTGGATTTCGAGTGCGTTTCACCCGGTGAGGTCGAGTGGCTCGAAGAGGTTATACCCAATCTCGATCCAGGCCGCATTCTGTTCACGCCAAATTTTGCGCCTCGCGACGAATACGCCTGGGCATTTGAGCGTGGCTTGCAGGTTACGCTGGATAACCTGTATCCGTTGCAGGCCTGGCCGGAGTTGTTCAACCGGCAAAAGTTGTTTATCCGTATCGACCCGGGGCAGGGGCGTGGACATCATGAGCACGTCAAAACCGCTGGTGTACATGCCAAGTTCGGCGTACCGCGCTTCGAGGTTGCCGAGCTCAAGAGCCTCGTGGCTGCCGCGGGTGCCGAGGTTATTGGTATTCACGCACACAGCGGCAGCGGCATCCTGGATCCTAACAACTGGCGAACGGTTGCCGGCGAACTGGTGCAGATAGCGGAGCAATTTCCTGGCGTTGAGACGATCGACCTTGGCGGCGGCCTGGGCGTGCCGGAAAAACCCGGAGACAAACCAATCGATCTCTCGACAGTCGACGCGACACTGGCAGAGATCAAGCAGACCTACCCAAGGTACAAACTCTGGCTGGAGCCGGGTCGCTACATCGTCGCACAGGCCGGCGTCCTGCTGACGCGCGTCACGCAGACCAAGGGCAAGGGCGAGATGCGTTACATCGGTGTAGGAACCGGCATGAACTCCCTGGTCCGCCCGGCGCTATATGGCGCATACCATGAGATCGTCAATTTGACCCGGGCCGACCAGGCTCCCAGCGAAACCGTCACAATTGTTGGCCCCATTTGTGAAACCGGCGATCGTTTAGGAAGCGACCGCCTGTTGCCGCCGACCGAAGAAGGCGATGTCATCCTGATCGCCAACGCGGGCGCCTACGGCTATGTCATGAGCTCTCGTTACAACATGCGTGACGTCGCGAAAGAAATCGTCATCTAGAACTGTGTTGGTCGCGGCTTAACGCTTGACGTTATTCAGCCGCTGCAGCTTCCGTTTGCTCTTTATTCATCGGGCACTGGGAATGGTGCTCGGCGAACTCGTCAGCAGACAGGTTGCCGTCGCCGTCCAGGTCCAGGTCTTCGAATGTGGGCGCGTTCTTCGCGTTCTTCATCTTGCCACCGGCCTCGGCGCGCGCTGACATGCGTTCGGCACGAAATGCGTAGAACTCTTCTGCCGTGACCGCATTGTCCGCGTTCGCATCCAGTTCGGAGTAGGCCGGGCACTGGTGTTGTTTGCCGTGCGTTCCGTGTTTGCTCTTATGACTGTCGGCAAAGGCGGGCGAGGACAGCAGGACAACAACTGCACACGTCGCAAGGAGAATCAGGAAAGCTCTGAGCCAGTGGAATGAGTTCATCGGGTATCTCCTCGAAGGATCGAATTGGGGCAACTATCCCGTCCCGGATCCGTTGCCGCAATACGTAGATCTCGTGATGCGTCTAGGCGCTGTGGCGAGCTTCGAGGCGCATGGCGATGTCCTCCAGGCTTAGCCCGGCGTCTGCAAGCAACACAACCAGGTGATAGATGAGATCGGCAGCTTCATCGATGACCTCCTGCTGGTTGCCAGAAGTCGCCGCCAATGCGAGTTCGACGCCTTCTTCGCCGACCTTTTGGGCGATCCGCTTGGTCCCGGCTGCTGCGAGGCGCGCCGTGTAGCTCTCATCGCTGCCCGCATCCAACCGTCCTTTTACGATCGTCTCCAGTGCGGCAATGAATTCAATATTGGGTCTGTTCACTCGGGCTCCTCAGAGTCGCATGTCGAGCTGATGCTCAGCCAGGTAGTGTTTCAAATCGGGTATCGGTATTTCGCCGCTGTGAAAAACGCTTGCCGCCAGCGCCCCATCGACGGATGCATCTTCAAAGACCCGCAGGAAATGCTCGCTGGCGCCGGCACCTCCGGATGCGATCAGGGGAATGTCACACACACTGCGAACAGCGGCGAGTTGCGCACAGTCATAGCCGCGCCGCACTCCATCCTGGTTCATGCAATTCAGGACAATCTCGCCGGCGCCGCGGTCCTGGACCTCGCCAACCCAATCCAGCGTGCCGCGCTGCGCGGGCTGTGTCTTGTCCGGATCGCCGGTGTACTGGTAAACGAGCCAATCATTATTTTCATGGCGACTATCGATGCCGATAACCACGCATTGCGAGCCGAACCGCGATGCCAGTTCGGAGATCAACCCGGGCTCGGCAAGAGCGGGGGAGTTGACAGAGATCTTGTCCGCCCCTTTGTTGAGGACGTCCTCCGCATCGGCAACAGACTTGATGCCGCCGGCTACGCAGAACGGTATATCCAGCACCGATGCCACACCGCTGACCCAACTTCGGTCTACCGTGCGGCCGTCGGGGCTCGCTGTGATGTCGTAAAACACAAGCTCGTCTGCGCCTTCGTCGCAATAGCGCGAAGCCAGCTCGAGAATGTCGCCAACGACTCGGTGGTTACGGAACTGGACGCCTTTGACCACAACGCCATCGCGGACATCGAGGCAGGGGATTATTCGCTTCGCCGGAATGCTGCCACCTCCGCTTCGGTAATCGCACCATCGAGCAAAGCCCGGCCGGTAATCGCCGCAGGGGCACCGATCTCGCGCAGCAATTCGAGGTCATCAATGTCGCGAACCCCGCCGGATGCCTGGAGCTGCAGCGTGGGGTAGCGTTGCAGGGTTTCGGCATACAATTGGAAGTTCGGCCCCGTCATCGCGCCATCGCGCCCAACATCTGTGCAAAGAACGTGGCGTATACCTGCGCCGCCGTAAGCATCGAGACACTCCCACAGCGAGGTTCCGGCGTCCTCGGTCCAGCCTTGAGTGGTGAGCATGGGAATGCCGTCAGCCGACAGCTTGACGTCGAGTGCCAGCACGATGGCATCGCCGCCAAATTCCTCGATCCACGACATGACGGTCGCTGGCTCCTTGATGGCAACGCTGCCAAGGACACAGCGCGTGACACCGTTAGACAGCCACGCTGCGACGTCATCTCGCCGGCGAATACCGCCGCCCAGCTGGACCGCCAGCCCGGTACTCAGCGCGATCTCGCGCACTATTCCGTGGTTTTGCTGGGTTCCTGTCCGCGCGCCATCCAGGTCAACGATGTGGAGATCCTCGACATCCAGTGCGGAGAAGCGCGAGCCAAGCTCCGCCGGGTTTGCAGAGTATTCCGTGACCTTATCGAAGTCGCCCTTAAGAAGTCGGACGCAGAGACCGTCCTTGAGGTCGATCGCGGGAATGATCCTCACCGGCCTATCTCCAGGAAGTTCTTAAGCAGCCGGGCGCCGTCTACTGACGAACGCTCGGGATGAAATTGCGCTGCCATGAAATTGCCTTGTCCGGCTACTGCAGAAAATTCGACCGAGTGATTCGCCGTGGCCAGCGTGTTATCGGTTACTGGAAGGGCATAGCTGTGGACGTAGTAGAAATAGCTGCCATCGTCCAGGCCTGCAAGCAGGTCATGCGGTGTCAGCATTCGCGTCGCACACCAGCCCATATTGGGTACCGGGAAGTTCTCCGCAACCGCCAGTTTCTGCGCGGTACCGGGAATTAGTCCGAGGCAGTCGACGTCTTCCTCTTCCGAGCCGTCGCACAGCAACTGCATACCAAGGCAAATCCCCAGCACCGGTTGCTCAAGACTACGAATCACATCGACGAGTCGAGCATCGCGCAAGCGCTGCATTGCATCCCGGGCAGCGCCGACACCCGGTAACAGAACCCGGTCCGCGGCCCGAATCTCATCAGCATCCGTCGTCAACATTCCGGCTGCTCCGAGGCGCTCCAGTGCGTATTGCACCGACGCGATGTTCGCACCGCCACTGTCGATTATCGCGACCTGCGTCATAAGCTTCCTTTCGTGGACGGCAGGTCGGTGCCGGTCCTCCGAATCGCCTGGCGCAGCGCCCGGCCCACAGACTTGAAGCAGGCTTCGATCATGTGGTGCGTATTCTCCCCGGATACCTTGATGTGCAGTGCCGCCCCAAGCGACTCGGCCAGTGAACGAAAGAAATGTTCGACCATCTCTGTCGACAGCTCGCCCACGTTCTGGCGCGGAAACGACCCGGAGAACCGGAAGGCGGGACGTCCCGACAGGTCGAGGGCAACCTCGGCTTCGCTTTCGTCCATGGGCAGCAGGAAGCCATACCGGCCAACGCCGTATTTGTTGCCGAGGGCCTCACGCAATGCCGTACCCAGGCAGATGGCCGTGTCTTCGACCGTGTGATGTTCGTCGACCTCGAGATCGCCCGCGCACTCGAGTTGCAGGCTGAACCCGCCATGTTTCGCTACCTGCTCGAGCATGTGATCGAAAAAGCCGATACCTGTCTGCACAGCGGTATCACCGCTCGTATCGAGATTCACCGTCGCCCGGATGCGAGTCTCATTCGTGTTGCGTTCGGTGCTGGCTTTGCGGTCGGAGTAACACAGGCGCTCGACGATCTGCGGCCAGGTCAGCGCGTCACCGTCGTCTGTATTGACCAGGATACCGTCGACTCCGATTCGCCCGGCAAGGTCCATGTCCGTTTGCCGGTCCCCAATTACCGCGGACGACGCCAGGTCGATGGCAGTGGCCGCAAGATACCGGGTCAGCAAACCGGTTCTCGGCTTGCGGCAATCACACTGATCTTCCGGCAGGTGAGGGCAGATGAATACCTCGTCAAACCGGATTCCCTGCGAAGCGAACAGGTCCATTGTCAACGCCTGCGGCGCATCGAAATCGGCCTGGGGAAATGCGTCGGTTCCCAGCCCATCCTGGTTAGACACCATAACGAAGCTGTAGCCGTGATCCTTGATCTCCAGCAGGGATGGAATGACGTCTTCAACCAGTCGAACCTTGTCGAGGGCGTCGACCTGGAAATCGTCGGGCTCGTGGATCAGCGTTCCGTCGCGGTCGATGAAGAGAATCTTCTTAGCCAACTGTTTCGGCCTCCAGGGTGTTGAGAGCCCGGAGAAGCTGGTCGTTCTCCTGGCCGCTCCCGATCGAGATTCGTATGCAGCTCTCAAGGTCCCCGCCAAAGTCGCGTAACAGGACCTTCTGTTCGGCACAGCGACGCATGACACGATCTACGTTGTCGACGCGTACCAGCAGAAAATTCGCGTCGCTTGGCCAGATTTTCTCAACGAAACCGTACTGGCCGAGCGCAGCAGCGAGGCGATCTCTTTCTCTCGTGATCTCCCGTACGGTCTGCTGAGCCAGTTCCAACTGATCGTCCTGCAGGGCATCCTCAACGCATTCGACGACCGGCGTGGCGAGCGCGTAGGGCGCCTGCACGGCGCTGAGCATGCGCACAACATCGGCCTGGCCGGCTACGGCACCGCAGCGTGCGCCCGCAAACCCAAGCGCCTTGGAAAGCGTCCGCAGCACCAGCAAGTTGCTGTAGCGGTCGAGGAGATCAGTTACGGACGGGTGCTCGCCGAATTCCACGTAGGCTTCGTCGACGACGACTGCAGAAGCACCACCGCGCCTCTCCAGAAGACGCTCAAGTGCTTCGCGTGGCAGCGTAGTTCCCGTGGGATTATTCGGGGAGCATACGAAGATCACCCGGGTCGTGTCTTCACAAGCCTCCAGGATCTCGTCGATGTCGATCTCGAAGTCCTGGTCGGCCTGCGTTTTCACTTCGATCAGCCTGGCCCCCTGGACCTCGGCGTAATGCCGGTACATCGAAAACGTGGGCGATGTCATGAGGACGCTGTCCGTTCCGGCCCGGCAAAACGTGCGAATCACGAGGTCGATCGCCTCGCTCGAGCCCCGCGTGACGAGCAGCTCGTCAGGCCTGCAACCGAATCGCTGCGCCAGCGCGTGCTGCAATCTCTGAGGCCTGACTTCCGGATAGCGATTGAGCGGCCGCCGAAAATTGCCAATCGAACAGCGTCGCGGTGACTCATTGGCATTGAGGCGGATCGTGTCATCGACCTGCTCCGCCGCATCGTAGGCATGCAGGGCCTGTATTTCCGGGCGCGCCAGCTTGACGATGCTCACGACTCTGACCCCAGGCGGCGTTTAACGGCCGCGGCGTGCGCATCCAGACCTTCGAGCCCGGCCAGGGTAACGATCGCTGCGCCAAGGTTTTCGAGCCCTTCGCGCGACAACTCCTGCACGGTCATTTGGCGAACAAACTGGTCCACGCCCAGTCCGCTCCAGGCTCTCGCGTAACCGTAGGTCGGCAGTACGTGGTTCGTGCCGCTGCAGTAATCGCCGGCAGATTCCGGCGTCCACGGACCTACGAACACGGAGCCCGCATTGTTGACGCGATCGAGCAGGGCCCGCGGATCCTCGACTTGAAGGATCAGGTGCTCGGGCGCATAGGCATTGCTCACATCCAATGCCGTGTCCAGGTCATCGGCGACAATGATTCGGGAGTTGGCAAGCGCCGCAGAAGCGATTTGGGCGCGCGATATATCCGCGAGTTGCTGATCAAGCTCCGCGACGACCTGCTCGGCGAGACCACTGGACGTTGTCAGCAGCACGACCTGCGAATCCACGCCGTGCTCGGCCTGCGACAGAAGGTCTGACGCGACGAATTCGGCCGACGCATCGGCATCGGCGATCACCAGGACTTCCGACGGACCAGCCGGCATATCGATCGCTGCGCCGTTGGTGTCGGTGCTAATCAGGGTTTTGGCGCAGGTAACCCAGGCATTGCCGGGGCCGAATATCTTGTGCACTTTTGGAACAGACTCGGTTCCATAAGCCATAGCGGCAATGGCCTGGGCACCACCGACCTTGTAGATTTCGCTGACCCCCGCACGAGTCGCCGCCACCAGGACAGCCGGGTCTGCCGTGCCGTCTGGGCGCGGGGGCGTGCAGAGAACCCGCGTTGGGCAACCTGCAATCCGTGCCGGCACGGCGAGCATGATTGCCGCGGAGGGCAGCGGCGCCGTACCCGCCGGAACGTACAATCCAACCGCTTCGATAGGACGCGTGAGTCGTTCGCAGAGTACGCCGGGCATCGTCTCCACACGAATATCCGGGGTGACCTGGGCCTCATGAAAGCGGCGGACGTTGGCTATCGCGAGGTCGATCGCGGCCAGTTCTTCGGCGCCCAGTTGAGCTTCCGCATCCGCTACTTCCGTCTCCGAAACCCGCAGTTCGTTCAGGCTGGCTTTGTCAAAGTTCTCAGTGAGTCTGAACAGGGCCTTGTCGCGGTCTATTCTGACCTCGTCGATGATCGACCGGGTGCCCGCGCGGACAGCCGCGTCGTCGGCGGTCGCGGGTCGCTGGAGGAGGGTGCCCCGCAGGGCGTCGTCCAGTTCTTCCCAGCTGTAGATCTTCATGGTCATCAGGCCAGCATCTTCTCGACCGGGAGCACGAGCAACGAACTGGCGCCCGCCGCCTTGAGGTTCTCCAGGGTCTCCCAGAACACGTTTTCGCGACATACGGCATGCACCGCAACCTTGTCATCGCTGCCATCAAGCCGCAGGACAGTGGGCGCTTCGGAGCCCGGCAGCAGGGCGCGAATCTCTGCCAGCGCCGACTTGGGGGCATGCAGCATGATGTACTTGCTCTCGCGTACCTGCAGGACCCCATCCAGGCGCTGCAGGATCTTGTCAACGAGGGCCTGTTTGTCGGCTGACAGGGGCTTCTGCGTCTGGATCACCACCGCCTCGCTGTCCATGAGCGTCTCCACTTCCCTGAGGCCGTTGGCCTTCAGTGTCCCGCCCGTAGAAACCAGGTCGCAGATGTATTCAGCCCGGCCCAGCTTGGGCGCAATTTCAACCGCGCCAGAGAAGTAGACCGCCTCTGCCTGGATACTATTCTTCTTAAGGTATTGCGTTAATAATCCCACATAACTTGTTGCTATTCGGGTGTTTTCCAGAGACGCCAAGCCTTCGTAGTTGGTAGATTCCGGGGCCGCCAAAGACAGGCGACAGTGGCCAAAATCCAGCTCGAAGACCTGCTTGAACAAGGTCTCCCGGCCCTCGGACTGCCTGGTCAGCCGCTTTTCTTCAACGACATTGAGGCCCACGATGCCCAGGTCGCACACATCTTCGCCCACGAGCCCGGGGATATCGTCGTCCCGGACCAGCAACAGATCGATGGGCATGTTTTCGCCGTAACAAATTAGCTGGTCCTTGCTGCGCGTCAGCTTGAGACCGCAACGCTCGAGTAAATCGATCGAGTGATCGGTGAGACGACCGGATTTCTGCACCGCAATCTTGATGCGCTGCTCAGGGGTATCCATTGAGCTGTCCTTATTCGGAGTGGTGGGTACGTTCGATGGCTGTCTGGTAACCGCCAAAACCATCGGTAAGGAAGCGGGCGACACGCCCGATCGTCGTGACACTGACGCCGGTCAGATCATGAATCTTCCTGTAGGGGAGATCCTGCTGGAGGTATTCCACAACCTGCCAACGGTCAACAAGTGCCTGCAACTCCGCAGGCGTGCAGAGATCCCTGAAGAAATCACCACACTCCTCGGCAGTTTCCAGACTATCGACCGCCGCGAACAGGGCGCTTTCGGCGGCGGCCTGCTTGCGTCTGGACTCATTACGGTTGGGCTTCATGTCTGTACCAATGTAT
Source organism: uncultured Woeseiaceae bacterium (assembly GCA_964557165.1). GTDB lineage: Bacteria > Pseudomonadota > Gammaproteobacteria > Steroidobacterales > Woeseiaceae > UBA1847. Next base: position 889 of record CAZKZE010000054.1, on the reverse strand, counting down.
TAACGTGTTAGTACGCTAATACACTTTGAAAAATAGTACAAGTCCCTGAAGCACGTTTTTCGAACTTAGTGGGATTGCCGGATTTGTGTTGCTATTCTTCGCGTATGACAGAACGACTCGACATCTTTCCAACGCCTGTTCTCAAGGCATCGCCGCCAGACGCTCAGGCGCTAAACGAGGTTTTGTTGGCCGCAATACGGTCGCAGCAGGAACAGCACCCGGGGGTTGATCGATCGAATATTGGTGGCTGGCATTCGGATACCGATATGACGGCATGGGGCGGAGATGCCGCGCGTGAACTCGCCGATTTCGCGGTCAAGACAGCCAGCGCTCATATGGTCGATATGGCGCCTGGAGGAAAGCGACAGTTCACCTGGGCGATCGAGATGTGGGCCAATGTGAACCCGCCCGGATGTTCGAATCAGATGCATTGCCATCCGGCCGCATTCTGGTCGGCTGTTTACTACCCGGATCCGGGAGGCGCGGAGATCGAAGGCAATGGCGGCGAGCTCTTGCTGGAAGACCCACGCTACCCAATGGCCTACATGACCGTGCCCGATCTGCTATTTCGCGATGCGAATAATGACCCGATGCAGTCGCTGATATCGATACGGCCGATGGCTGGGCGAATCGTGATGTTTCCCTCCTGGTTGAGGCACTCGGTACGACCGCACAAAGGTGACAGGGACCGTGTTTCGATCGCACTCAACCTGATGCTGTTGGATGCGAAACTCGACCCCGATCGCCCCTGAGGTTACGTATGTAACTGAATTATAGGAAGTTAGAAACCTCGACCAGGCGCTTGACGTTTCCGGTCGCCGCACCTACACTTCGCGAAACTCATCGAGACCGGTCGAGGGATAGGCCCGACGACGCCGGGGCAACCAGC
>CAZKZE010000053.1:0-21517 GCA_964557165.1 uncultured Woeseiaceae bacterium | reverse complement strand
GGGAAGAAGATATTCAGCTGGTGTTTCCGGAGTACCCATTGTTGTCCTGGGAGTCGGAGTAGGGAATTGAAGGTCCGTGTGTTGGTGGTCTAATCGACGCACGAAGCGCTGAGAGAGGCCGCAGGCGCACGAAACATGGACCGACGAAGTCGGCCAGTCCCATTCTGCTCCTGTCAACGCCATTTCGGATTTTCGGTCCGCAGGTCGCGGGATTCAGAAATACAGTCAATGCGTGTTTGATCGCCAACGATTAATTGACATTACTCGGACCGCTTCAAAACATGTACCGCCGCGCCGAATCTGATCTGGCGGTACTCTTCCGCAGCTCTCGCGCTCAAAGTAGACATGCGTATGTCCAGTGGCCGCCAAATGGGACACAAGGCATTTGACTACGCCGCGAAGGTTGCCAAAACTACGATACTGTCTCGTAAGTGTCAGGCTATACAACCCTACGACGTTGTAGGCGTGGCAGGTCTGGAACACGCCAATGTCCTGCCCAAGATGCTGGACGAACCAAAACCGGACAGGCGAGCTGCTCGCAAAGTTGTCTCTCCATCGACGCATATCTTGAGGAACCTCGTGTTCCCTCGAGAAGCCCTCAGAATACATCGTGGCCCATCTTCCTCTCTCTTCAGGAAGTGCGGGCTTCACTTCATAGGTACCCGTACCTTTTCCAGGTTTAGCTAATGCCACGTACGTAGTACTGAATCCGACGACATCGAAGTTACCGTCACGCAGGAAACGGCCGACCGCAGGTGCCGGGGTACTCTTGTCGATGAAGACTCGACCGTCTGTCCACGGCGTCGTTTGATCCGTATGTATACGTAACCTGTCTATTAGAACCTCGTCGTCTCCGTAGACAAGCCAAGCATTGTATTCAGCTAACTCATTGTGCTGAACGCGAATCGCGCTGGCACCTTTGGTAATTTCGCACCCGAAACTCTCCAGCCAAATCAGGTTGTTTTCCCGAGTGGCGTGTCGCGAATTAGAGAGTTGTTTGCCGGCCATCGCTGTCATTCACTGAATCTCATCGAGGAGCTGGTAGTCTCAATAGCCGTGTACCTAAAGACACAAAATGTCTTCGTGCTAGCAAGCCACGGGCCCAGTGAATCGCAAAATATGGTGGAACGCCGGGTATGGCACGCCACTTCAGCTTATGTCGATAAATCCCGGCGCTCGGACTCGGTCCTAAGTTGATACCTCGGATTCCATGGTGCCTCGCATGAAGGATGGCGTGAGCCACGAGAAAGTCTCCGACGCCATCATCATCATTGCGGAAGAGGTGATACGCAATCGAGCGACTGCGAAACGCCGGGCGCAACGTCAGGAAGCCAACCAGAACATCTTCGGACCAAGCCTCAACCAAATCAACTTGACTGGACCCGAGCATGCGCAAAACGGTGATAGCTTGATCGGCCAGTACCGGATCGAGGTTTCGTCTGCGGAAGTAGTTCTCCACCAGAGCTAAGTGTTGCCAACTGGGAATTTCACCCGATTGTATACGGACTTCATAGGGAGCTGCCAAGGCTCGGCGGAAAGTGCGGGACGTCATAATTGTCCCACGATCACCAGTACAATCCGCTACCAGTTCTGCTGATCTCTTGCTGGGGCGAGCAACCCAGCATTTTCTAAAGCCAAACCGCGTCGGTGAGCGACAGTCGATTGCCCGAGGACCGACGTATAGAATTGATTCCACACTTCGCTCGAGCCACCGTTTCAGTCGCCGGCGTTGAGCAGCAAGTTCTACGTTAACTTCATTGGCAAGGGGAAAGCCACAAAGCAAGACCTCTCGACCATCGAAGAATGTCATTCCTTCATCCTCAAGGAAAGGCTCACCAGAAACGAGGGACGTAGTCCAATAATCATGTATTGTGCACCGCCCGTGTTCATGAACAAGTTCGCATTCTGACGAAGTGAGCACGGTTTCGAAGAGTATTGCTAGCTTGTCTGAGGCGGGAAGATCATAAGATAGGCCAGCGGTCTAGGATTCTCGACGTTGACCTCATAGCTCCAATTGCCGTTAGTCGAAGTTACAATGGGGTCAGCATCCATATGCTCTTTACGCAGCCCAAATGCGGCGAAAGAATAGTGTATCGGCTCCCAAGGCAACGTAACCTTGTACCGAAGCCTCGCCACTGGATGCCGAAATCCCATGAGATTCAGGCCATCGAAAGAGTTCGGTTCATCCTTGCTAGCCTGCCAGACGAACTTGAGCGTAATATCAAACTCCTCATTCACTTTGAGTGGTGTCCTGTGCTTGACGAAAATGAGCTTCTGAATCGGGTCGTCGCGCTCGAAAATATGCTGTAATGGTTTTCCGTTCCCGTCTACCGCCGTGACGTTCATGTGATCTCTATCCATGGCGGGGCTCCCTGTTATAAGGAATTTCACACCCATGTCACGATCATCGCCGTCGCTTGTCGCTGCTCGTTCCACACGTCCTTTTCGACGGTAGCTCGCTCGGTATAAATGATTGTCGGTGACCTCGACGAAATACTCGAGCAATTCGTAACTATGCGCTTCATCCACACCTAAGGGGTGACCTCGAACCAGGTTTCGAAGGGCATTGTCAGCCGAAGTGAGCGGCGAGTTCCTGGACGATAGACGTACATGGTCGCGCGAATGGATCTCAAGCCTTCTATCGACACGCGGGTTCTGTAGGTCGTATCCAGTATTCGCATAGTCAAATCGCCTTAGGTGCGCTTGAAATGGTCCCAGGAAATCGATCACATTGAAGGAGCTGTCTTTCTCGATTTCACCGGCGAGCGTAGACCCCGCCGCGACGATATGAAGCGGCGTATCGTCGCCGTAACGAACCTGCACCTGAAACGGCTTATGCTGGTGCCCATGTAATAGCAAATGGAACCCTCTTCGGTTCAATAACGTGAGGAACTCCGTTCCGTCCCGCATTGAATTGAACCCGCGTTCAGCTGCCGTCTCAACAACTGGAGCACTAATCGGATGGTGGTGCAATAATGCGAGGCGAAGATTGCGTTGTATTTCTACGAGCTTGTCGGGATCCTGAAAATACCGGTTCAACTTGCCGTATTGCCCAGGACCGATGGCGCCCTCGTTGCACATCAAAAGGCCATCATTGGTACTGTTAAAAAGGAACACAAGCAGCTTGCACCATGGTGTCTCAAGCTCTACGGGGTTTGCGGGATCGAGAATGCCCAGCTCGGTACTCTCTATCTTGTCAATGTACGTATCGAGGAACTTGTGCGTATCACTCCTAATTACGCCTCGCTCTACATCGTCGGAGCGACCGAGCATTCGAGCCATGTTTATTTCGCGGGATGCTAGAGATGCAATCCTCAAGAAAGTCCGATAAAAGAGAGGTCCGTTCTCAATAGCCCGAGCTCGGTCGACCAAGGTGTCATGATTACCCGGGACACACAGCACTTTCTCGGCACCGGATATGTCTTGTAACTCCTCCACCTTACTACGCGCCAGATCAAAGCTCTCGGCATCACCAAAATTCGTAAGGTCTCCCGTGACTACGATGACATCAGGCGACAACACTCTCAGAGCACTGCGCAAGGCCGTCATCTTGTACTCGTTGTTTTTTTCGGCTTCAACTTTCAGGCCTCGACTAACGAGCTTCTGCACAATGCTTGGATGATCTTCGGCTGCTTGAATATGAAGGTCGGAAATGTGAACGATTCGATACATTGCTCAGCCTTTCATTGAATGGTTTGACAGATCACAATAAGCAAGTTGATTTAGGTGCAACGCGTGACTACGGGGAAAAGACGCCACCCGACTACGTGCAAATCGCGGTGACAGCGAAGAATCACTGGCGGCAATGGTCGTCGTCTGTCCGTGCGGGGGTCGCACCTCGAGCACATTGGCGAATCTGCGCCGCACAATAGAATACACATTTGCCATTTCTTCCGAATGCTCGTCACGGTCGTATAGATTAATAGTATAGACGCCTCCTGTCCGCAGGCGCGTTTGAATCGTTTCAATCCATGTCCGTTCTGCCATTATTACTTTCGGTTTGAACGGTTCCTCTGGCCACATATCATCAATGATCAGGTCAAACCTGCGCCGTGTCGTTCGCATGAAATGTTGACCGCTGTCCAGGATTACTTCCAGGTCGAGCGGATCCAGGTGGAATTCCCTTCGAGCTAATGCCAAGACGTTTTTGTCAACCTCGATTCCAACTATGTGAGCATCGGGATAGAGCGCCCGACATTGACGTGCGCACGTGCCGCCACCGAGCCCGAGCACGACTACGTCCCCGATGGGCTTAGACGTCAAAAGGCCAGCGGCACTTAGCGCGTCCCAACTAAAACCTGTAAATACATGCTTGGGATGGTAGTAACTAAAGGCCCCCTCCGATCCAAGCAATCGCACGGCGCGCCCTCTTCGAGATATTTTGAACTCCTGATCGGACATGCGACTTGTTGAGATGGGCCTCAGTAATTTCGGTTTGTTAAGGTGCTTATTCTACGTGCTCGCTCATATCCGAGCCGAGCTTGGACAATACGAATAAGGGTGGTCGGACGAAGAGGTGTTGAAAAAGAGGGAAGCAGCAGTGTCGAGTTTGGTTGCATCGTCGCGTCATACGTGACCAAAGATTGTCATTGACTATCGTGTACCGGTGACTAGAGATCCTTGTCAACGTACCTGATTATCGCCTCGATGAGGACTTCCCTGGGGTAGGCATTCTTGTCCGCCCCGCGTGCGATTTTCTTGTTTATAAACCCCGAGAGAGACTCGTGCCGAGCAAATGGCAATGCCACGGCCCAGTGATCGGCATTGGCGTAGCCGAGCAAATGTGCACCCGGCAGAATACTGTCATAGTAGATCACCTGGCCGTCGTTGCGAGGATCAACCAGTGAAAGACGCTTCCAGGAATCCCTTAGAATCGATGACATACCGTCCACATTCGTGTAAGCGACCATCGAATAAAGCCTGATGTGATCCGGTATTGTTTGTTCCGACAAGCGCAGCAACTGCGTCTCGCGGGTGAGGTCGTCGATGCCGCTTTCATCCTGCGTCGGACATTTATCGTATGGGAAGTGCTTCGCCAGTTTTTTTTCCAGCCAATTCGTGTCATCCGCTAACGGGGTGCCGTTGACGACACCGGCGACACTGATCAATGCATCGATCTTGCTGTAGGAGCTCGCGTACTCTTCGCTGCTGAGGTAGTACAACATATCGGTAGTGCCCTTCGAGTACGCCATCACCAGCAGCTTACGACCTTCTGGCTTGTCGACTTCACTGAAGTACTCATGGATCACGCTGGAATTGAGTTTACTGCTGGCGCGTCCATGAACACCGGTCAAAACGGTGAACTCAATACCGTGCGACTCCATGTGCTCGATCGCGAAGGAAAACGGTGACACCTGATCGATCAGGCACTCTCCCAAGATGCCGGGTATCACGAAAATGTGCATGTCGTTTGAAAAGTCGAAGTCGACCTGCTGTTTTTCCGCCGACGGCTCGTCGGCGAGCTTGTGCAAGGCATCGTCACACTCTCTGTAGTCCGGCAGATCCACGCCGTGGTCATCATTCACGGCACAGTAAAGCTGGCGAAAGTCAGCCCTTGCATCGACGATGTTCGAGCGGGAGGCTGGTTGCAGGACAGCCGCCGTATCCCGGTCAGACATAGTCAGTAACGGGCCGCCGCAACCGGCGGTCAGCGTCAAAGCCACAACGAAAAAGACGTACTTCACTTATAACCTCCGAAAAAGCCGAGGAACCTGGACGATGGAAACGTCAGGTTCCAACCGAACGTGACAATATTCTCTCGACCGAAGTCACCATTATTGTCGAGCCCCCAGTCCCGCTGGAAGCCAATATAAAACGAATGCAGCGAAAAACCATGGTCATAGCGAATGCCGTAGGCGTTCTCCCAGGATTTCTCGTCCGCGTAGTCATACTTCGAACGCCGCAGGATCACGCTGAAATGCCCCGATATCTTGGGCCACGCCTTGATGATACGAAGTTGGCCGCCCGTACCGTCGAGATCATCGCCACGAAAATACGTGGCCCCGTAGGCGAGCCCGACGTTGCAGAGCATGCCTGCCTTGGTGTTGCATTGGCTCGAAGGGCGCGGCGCCATCATGTTTCGCAACACCTCCCAGGCTGAGCCGATCTTCATCGGGAACAGCTCTAGCTGGGTCTCGAAACGTGCCGGCTCGTGTTCCAGCGTCTGTCCGCCGAACGACAGCAGGAAACCGTTATCGGCGATAACCGGGTACGCGTACTTGGGTCGGTATCCGACCGGGATGCCGAGCGTCCGCACCATTACCTTATTATCCCTCTCGAACGTGAGGTCGGACGCAGGGTTGATGGTCAGTACCGTCGGGCTCGCCGCATCCGCATCGGTATTCGAAGCAGCCAACTGGAATGTATCGTCCGACGTCTTGATGACGTAGTAGGTGTCCCCACTCACCAGGGCATCGAGCGTCTTGCCGGTGAAGCGCAGTTTTTTGCCGGTATCGAGGCCGTGGGCAACGAGCGTGAACTCGTCGCGCGCAACGCTGGTCGCCGTGACCGCGTTATTGATGTCATATCTGCCATACCGAATCTCGGCTGTGGGAGCCACTATTTCACCCTCTTCAAAGCTATCGCTCCATACATAGTCGGTCACGGCCTGAAATGGGTCCTGGCATGCTGGCGTGCCGTCGCAATTCAGGTACGAGTCAATGACCTCGGCAATCGAGCGCACCTGCACGATCAGCATGAAGATCTTCTGCTTGGGGTTACGTAGCAGACGTCCGTCTCCCTTGAGATAAATAGTGTCGTGATTGTCTTTAAGATTGGCAATGGTTGCTCGCTGCAGCTCTTTCTGGCTCAGGCCCACGACGCTGAATCCGCTCGTGTTGCCGCACTCTGCGAGGTTGGCGTCAGCCAGTTCTGTGTCTTTCTTGATCTCTTTGACCAGCTCTTTCTCGTAGCCTTCCAGGAATTCGAGTACCTCGTCTAGCTCCGTCGACCAATCGATCTTGAAACAACTTCCGGCCCTGTTGGACCAGTCATGCATGGCGAGGGAGACCATATCGTGCGAGTTCTCTCTCTGCGTCGTGACGTGCCCTGGCGCGAAGAAATCATTCAGGTAATGATCGGACAGAGCGTTAAAGACGAGGGCATGAAATATCCGACCACCACGTGCTTCGTTGATAGCTGACCGATGAAGTATGTCCATGCTCTTCATCATGTCGAACTGGAAATGCCGTTCGTTGTGACTGGATGCAGACAGGTAGTCGAAGAGCACGAACCGATCCAGGCTCCTCGTCAGCAACTCCGAAACATGCGTGTTCAATTCTTCTTTCGAGCTCCAGGATGGTTCCGTAATAAACACCATCTCGGGGTAGTGCATGTAGTCGACAACCTGGTTGATCTTGCCGTAAGTCAGGCCATTCGTGCCGTAATTGCTTAGCGCCGCCTCGGCCTCCCTGACTTTTTTGCACTTCTCGATGTTCGTGGTCGTCGCCAATGGACAGCGAAGGTCTACGGCAATCGATAAAGAGAGATCGCTGAGTTCTTGATGCTCATCTCCCTCGAATCCCGTGGCGAGTGGCGATAAGGCGAAAAGGAATGCAATTTGAATAAGGCGCTGTAACGACATCGTTCTCTCCCGGCAATTGATATCGACCCGCTATCGGCAAGACAGATATGAGATTTCGTCCCAGGCGTACTGCTAACGATCGTGCGTTGGAGGTTGACGGAGGATTGAGGCCTGGCGCACTCCCTTGCTGATACGGGTATCCAGCCATTCGTCCGGGCGGTCTCCCCGACGATGGTGTCCGCGACTGAGGCGAGAATGCGTTGCAGGCTACCGTCAGTCTTACCGGGCCAGAGTTCGAGCCCGTCCCATTCGCGGCATGCCGAGTTTACACTTATACTGAGAATAATTGGGCGCAAAAGGCCAAATACGTAAAAGACGACGACAGGGTCCTTAGAACAATGGCATCTGATTATCCAGGATCCACCTTGAAGCGCCGAGCGTTCTGGCTGGTCTTGTTGGTAGTCGTATTCATGGCCGGCTTTCAATGGCGGAACGCGGAGATGGTTCGTTTTGCCGATGGGCAGAATGTCGCGCCTCTGGATGGCAGGATCGGTGGATACACTCCGAGAGAAGCGGCCGACCTTTTCGATGCCTTGGGAGAAGACGGTCTGACATTCTATGCCGTATCCGAGGTCTCATTAGACCTGGTGTTCCCGTTGTTTTATGGAGCGCTCTTTGCTGCCCTCGTGTGGCTATTTTGGGAGTCGCCCTGGCGGACCATACTGGCGACGACTATTGCGCTGGCGGTACTCACGGACCTTACGGAAAACCTGCTAATCGCCATCATGGCATTCACGTATGTAGATGGGCCTCAGGCGCTGGCCCGTGCAGCAAACGCTGCGACGATTCTCAAATGGGGGCTGCTCGCTGTTGTTTCGGCGGGAGTAGTTGTCGGCGGATTACGAACAAGCGTATTTCGACATAGCCGTCGCTAGAAACGAGTGTCCCGCACTGAGTTCAGAATCAAACGCCCCTAGGAGTCAACGCCTTGGCCTCGAATTCGCCATTCCCATCGAATCATCTATAATTCTCCTATATATGTTACGCCACGACCAAAAAAGCTAGAACAAACTGTCCAGTCGTGATCAACAGCGTCCCGCGCACCGTCCCGCGGCTCCGAATTGACGCTTGTCGCAGAAGAGGAAAGAAAAATGAAAACAATCGCCTCGCTATTGCTCGTCCTTTCACTCTTGATTTGCTCTGGCTGCTCGAGAGTTACAAAAACCTATCTCGCCGAAGACGTTTTCGTGCAGCCGACCAATTCAGGCAAAGACTATTTCACGGATGACGAGAAGATTGACCTGTCCAAGGTCAATGCGGCTGACTATGACGGTTCGTCGAACACTGCCAAACGAGATATTCTCATTTCGGACATGATCGCTTTGTCCGACAAAAAATGTACCTGGCATAAAGCAACGGTGATGGCGAATGCGAACGTCTGGAACATCGCTGCCGGGACGGCGTCGATTCTCTTCGCCGGCGCGGCATCTGTAGTGGACAGTGCCCAGACGGCATCTGAACTCGCTGCCGCGGCTGCGGCGACCTCAGGGGTACGAGCACTCGTCAACCAGGAAATCTACGCTGACGCGCTGGTAACAACAATTCTCCGGGCGATCGACGTTCATCGCACAAAACGATATGCCGTCATTTCGGCTGGGTTGGGCGACAATACGTACACGGTCGCAAGAGCCGTTCGCGACGTCCAGGCCTATCACGATGCATGTTCCCTGATGGCAGGACTGGTTGAGGTAACGAGTGCGCTGGACAACCGCAAGAAAGCGCGTTCGGAAGTAACCAGAGATATCGCTTCGCTGGAAAAAGCGATCAAGGGCGCGGACCAGTTGTTCGGTACGGCCGACAGCACCGATAAGCAGGCGTACCTTAAGCCGCTACAGGAAAAACTCTCAGAGAAACACATCGAATTGACCAACGCTGCCGAGTAACGAATGCAGCGTTGGCCGTTCTGAAAGTCGCAGCACACACACGTGCTTCGAGCAGGACGTAGAAACAGAGGGTCCAGAAATGAATTTCGTAAAACGGGCATCAACATTCAGCGTTCTTTACTACGTCGTCGCACTCGTAATAGCCGTTCTGCCACCCGGCTTCGCGCGAGCAGACTCGGCTGTATTGGATGCCTGCAGCCAATCGAATCTCCGTATTGCGAGGATTGGAGCACCGCGCGCCTATAAGGACGTATTCGAGCAACTGATCGCCGATGACGAGCCATTGATTCCCCAGGCCGCGGGCCGGAAGGTGTGCCCGGCCTTTTCATACGGCAACGACTACCAGCTTCTTGACTGGCTGGAGAACGGCCAGATTGACGCGGCAATCCTGTCGGAATTCGGCGCGGCCGTTGTCAAGGCCGGTGCACCGGATAGCGATTCGCCGTTCTATTATATTGCGGACAAGTGGCCGTTCGCATCCGGCGAGTTACGAAAACACGGCGTGACTCTCGAACTATCGGGCGGAGAGAGCGACCCGCAGGTTACCCGAAGCAAGTTCGACATGTTGCTGAAGGAGATCGGGACCGAGTCAAACACGAATGCGCGGAAGATCCTGGTCGACTCACATCTATCATCGACGTTTCCTGTATTACTCAGTTACGTGGCGGACCGTGCAGAGTTTCTGAATATAGATGTTGACGCTGAAAATGGCAGGTTCTGGACCTCATTTTTCTCTGTACTGGAATTCAAGATATCGGACGAACATATTCGTGATGACAATCTTGTCGCGACGGTTCGTGGCCCGGACTCTCGAGACGGGGTGGACCTGCGATTGACCGGCCCTGATACGTTCTTTCAGGACGTGTTCGTGTATGACGCGGGGTTTGGACAAGAACTTTTTGGTGACCCCGTGGAGATTCAGACGACGCGCTTTCGCATGACTGCAATCCAGGAGTGGCTTCTAGGTGGCTCATTAGGTGCGACCAGACCCGGCAATGGCGTTGTTGGCGATTACCTGGATCTGAATTTCAGTGTTCATGAAGCAGGGTTTCGGAAGCAGAGGCACTTTCGTTACACGCTGAACGAGATATGGACAATCATGCACGAGGCAGGAAACGATTCTGCCGCTCTCGTCCTGACAGGCGGCGGGGTCAAGGCGGCGTACCAGACACGCCTGATCGATTACCTGTATGGCAAGTCGTACCTGACCAACACTTCGAACTTGCCTCAGGAACCCCAATCGATCGAACCGCTTACGATCGACTACATAATCGGCACATCCGGCGGAGCCCTGCTCGGGTTATTCGTGGCGGCTATCGATGAGGCCAGGAACCTCGACCTTACTCGACGTCTGTGGTGGGTCTCGGAAAACAAGCGGTATGTCGAGAGCCATGATCTGTTTCCGACGCTGGAGATGCCCAGGTACCTGACGCTGATCTGGTCGGGGATCATATTCGCCCTGTTGCTGTTGTTTGGGCGACTCTGGTTCCTGCGGAGACACACGGAAATCGAAACGCTGGGTCAAGAATTGCTCGACCGTGAAGGCAAGGGCAATCATTCCCGCCCATGGTACGTCTGGCTTGTCTTCCTGCTGCTTGTCCCATGGTTCATCAAGTCTGTGGCTGGAGTTCCGGCACTAGAACATGTTCCTGCAATAGCGGGGCTTTGTTATTTCTTCTGCGTGTTTTGGGCCGCCAACTCGGATAACCGCCTGATATTTAGCGACGCCTACAAACTCAGAAATTTGCGGCTGGAAGGTCTCAACCTGGTGCTGTTCCTGGTTGGCATCACACTTGTCATTGCTGCGCTCGTGAACAGGGGGCTTGAGACATTTTCAAACGACCCGCTGCCGGTCATCGGACATATCGGAGTATGGACGTTGTTGTGCTGCGTTGGTTTCATGATTCTGGCGATATTCCTGGACCGACTTTTCGCATCGCAAGAACAGCACGTAACAGTAATTCCGGGCAAATTCATCGGCAGGGCGTTCTTAATGCTGTTGCTTGTACCAGTAGTTGCACACCTCGGACTCTCCGCTGCTGGCGTTACATGGTTCGAATTAACGGGGTCATTCTGGATTTGGTTTTCGTTAGCCTCCGTGATTGCTGCCGCAGCACTAATAGTAGTGGCCTACGTCAGGTTCAAACCAGGCAGAGAGAACTGGTTGCGGCCGGGTATCGACTTCCTGGTGTCGAAGCCAACTGCGAAGGCATACTTCTCCGGATCGAACCGCATCACTCGATTCCTTGCTTACGGGACCCTGGCATTCCTGTACTGGAATTTCCTGCTTGCCCCCGGCATTTATGGTAATGAGCGTGCGAAAGGTTTCTTTGATCAGGTTTACACAAATGAGTTGTGCGCGTTCCAGGGGCGCGGGTCGAAGGACTGTGACCAGATCGACCTTGCCGACGAAGAAGCGATCGCTCCGGTGACACCATTCGTTATTTCGGCAACATCGCTGGAAGAAGAACGGGAACGCTACTTCATTCTTCATCCAGACGCCTTCGAGATCGACTGCGATCCGGGGGCGAGCATCAATGATGAAAGTTTCATATACAGGCTCAGCAAGACCGATCCTCGATGGCAGGCAATCGATTGCAGACCAAACAGCAGAAATATAATCGACAAGGCATTTGCTTCCGGTTCACCTTTTCCGGTATTCCCGGCGACCAGGATTCGATTGACTGATACGGAAGGCACAGAATGGTTGGTTGACGGAGGGTACGCACACAATGTGCCGATAGAAGCGGCCGACGCACTGGGGGCGGACACGATTATAGTGATCAGCTCGACGCCACTACATCAAGACGAGTTCGAAATCGAAGATATTGAGAAGCTGAAGTACGGCAATCTCGCCAAAAACCTGACGCGCCTCTTTCCATACCTTTTCGGGCGGTCCCAGGTAGAGGACACGCTTAGAGCGCAGCAGGCGCTCGTTGTGACCTTGTCACCGACAGGTGGCGACGGCGGCTGGCCCCCGCTGACAGACTTCCGTGCTGTGACGGTAGAACGGATGATCGAGGAAGCGGACAAAGACAGACCGCTACGAATCGGAATGGTGGAAAGCTGGGGGCCGCCCGAGTGCACTGTCGGGCGAGTCGTCTATGCGTGCGGAGCGATCGGACGGGTAAGCCAGACTACGGGGATGTAGCTCAACACCGTTCTGATTAGCTCAGCCTGACCATCGCAGACACAGGTCCTTGCCTGGTTCGACCTGTCGTTGATCGCCCTTCTTTGATTAATTTGCCGGTTTGCCGTACTTTCGATAAGGCGTTGATTTTTCGTATCCGCAGCACATCCGGACTCGAGCGGTGAACCCCGGAGTCCACGTTCCAAGGAGGCCGAGCCGTGTACGTCACCGAGTTGTCCATCCGCGAGTTCCGCTGCATCGCGAACGCTGACATCGACTTTCTGCACCCTGACTCCGCTCGCGCCGAGCGTCTCGAGCTACCGAACGTCAATCTATTGACGGGGCTCAATGGCGGCGGCAAGTCCACCGTGCTAAAAGCCGTGGTTGCTGCGGCTCTGGGGCGCGACTTGGAGAAGCAGCAATTCGACGCGAAGGGTTGGGTCCGCCGGGGCGGCCAAGCCGATTGCCGCCTTCGGGTAGGGATTGCCATCCATCGCAGCGATGGGCTGATGGAGCCGGATGCCGATTTCGGCGATGTGCGTCCTCTGCAAATCACGACGCAGATTCGGCGTGACACTGAAATTCTTATCGGCGACAAGAGCGCCGAGGCCACGGCGGTCTTCCCGAGCGATGTGGACACTGGTTTCTTCCTGGCGGCGTATGGACCGACCCGGCAGGTAACCCAGGCCGCGGGCAGGGAGAATCAGGGGCCCTCCGAATTCGATCGTCCGGCAATCGCCACCATCGGCATTTCGCCACGCTACCAGCGCGTCGCGACTCTGCTGAACGAGCGGGACACTCTCCGGCCGCTCGAATCGTGGCTGCCCGAGTGCAAATCCAGAAAGCCGGACCGGTTCGCTGAGATCACTCAACTACTAGGCTGCACGATCCCTCCCGCCACGCGGTTCCTCGGGGAGAGAGAGGGGGCGGCCTACCTCTTCGAGCACGATGGGGTGCCCGTTCCGTACGGGGCGCTCTCGGAAGGCTTGCGCAACCACATCTCTTGGATCGCGGACCTCCTTTACCATCTGGACGCAGCCACGCCGTCCGGCATGCCGCTGGACGAGATGCCAGGAGTGGTGCTAGTCGACGAGATTGACCAGCGCCTGCACCCGCGCTGGCAACTCGACATCCTGTCCTGGCTCTCCTCCGCATTCCCGATGCTCCAGTTTATCGTCACCTCGCACAGCCCGTTGCTTGCCGGCGGGCTGCGGCCAGCCAACATCGCCGTGCTGGAGCCCGACCAGGATGCAGATGGGGTAGGCGGTTCGCGTGTGCGGTCCGTCGCCGACGATGTTTTCGGGCGCTCGGCCGACGGTGTGCTCACGAGTTCCTACTTCGATCTGGCCTCGACGCGCGCGGATCCCTTCCGGAAGCATCTGCGTGAGCTGGTCCGAATGACGCGCAGCGGTGACAAGGATGCACCGCTCCAGCTGATGCGTGTCCTCGGTGATCCACAGAAGATGAAGCCTCTCGGCAAACGAAAGGCCACGAGGAAGAAAAAGGGCCGCGGGAGGGGCAGGAGTTGATCCGCTATCCGATCCGTCCGGCGACCTGGAGAAGCAAGGTCGAGGCCGCCTCGCGCGGTTGGCTCGACAAGGTCGACACCCGTACGGATCGCTTCCGGGTGCTCGGCAAGTACGACGAAGAGGGCAAGAAGGCAATCTGGAGCAAGATCAAGCGAGTCTACATGGAGTTGCAAGGCTTCAAGTGCGGCTTCTGCGAGCGTCGTCTTGAGAAGTCTGCGTTCGGTAACATAGAACACGACGTCGAGCACTTCCGCCCGAAGAAGAGCGTCAAAATCTGGCCTTCGTCTAGGCAGCGCCGTGAACGAGATATCAGAGTCGACCAAGAGCTTGATCTGGATCTCGGTGACGAAGCGGATCCCGGCTACTTTCTTTTGCCGTACCACATCGAGAACTACCTGATCAGTTGCAAGACCTGCAATTCCACTCTCAAGTCGAATGGCTTCCCGATCGCTGGGAACCAGCGCCAGACAGACGAAGACACGCCGCGCCAGATGAAGAGCGAGAAGCCGTACCTGATCTATCCGATCGGTGCGGTCGATACGGATCCGAGGAAGCTGATCACGTTCGACGGAATCGTGCCGGTGCCCGTTGCCCAGCGTGGTCACGCGCGCGCCCGCGCTCTCGTGACCATCGAATTCTTCGAGCTCGACACGCGGGAGGTCCTGCTCGAGGAGCGCGCTGAAACGATCCTTGCGCTTCACGTCGCGCTGGCCTCCGCCCAACACCCGGATGTTGCCACGTCTGGGGCGGCGCAGATTCTGGTCGAACGCCTGACCGCGGATGATAGTCCCCACGCCAACTGCGCCCAGCGCCACCGCGAGCTGGCTGAGCGTGACCCTGATCGCGCCAACGACATCGTGGGGGCCGTTATCGAGTTCCTTGGAGGCGTGTCAGGGGGATGAACGCGGCACCCGCCAGCGATGAGGAGGCCGTGACGCGGAATTTGAGAGCTGGCCTTGGGTAACTACTAATATCACTCCTAGCTGTAAGCGCTACCCTCGATTGAAAAACGTTGCGCGGGTTGTCGACAACGGGGAGGTACTGATGGCCGAACCATTGCGTATTCACGAAAAGACTCTGTTCCAGCGCGGTAGCGCATTTCTGAGGGATTTGAACTTGGCGCTCAAGCGTGCGGGAAAGCTGAGATTCTTGCTCACCGGGAATGATGGCGATGCGCCGAGCCGCCCGGAAACGAGCATCGAATTCTATGAGAACGCGCGAGAAGTGCGCGATGCAATAATCGAGATCGTCGTTCCGCGCTTCTATCCAATATGTCTATTTCTCAATACCGGCATCCGTTAGGCGTTCTGGTTCGGCCACAGAAGAAAGTGTGTCTCTTTCGTGGCTTGTTAGCGTGATGCCGGAGCAGTCGGACCGGTAGCGTCCTCCGCGGTCAATTGCAAGTCCGGACCAAAAGATCTAGATCTATTCGTACAGTATCTGGATCGATCCCCCAACCGACTTGGTACCAACGATCCATCGTCGCGAATCATCGCAAGTGCTATTCCTACAGCGGAGCAATAAAACCGGTTGGAGATGGGTCTGCGTTGGACACTATTCACGTCATTGTCGGTGGAGAAGCCAGCAACAAGCTTGTTCGCGATTCCATTGTGGCCATGTTGCAGCAGGTCCAGGATATTGAGCCGCACGCGCTCGAATCCGATATCGACCCGCTCGAGTCCATCGAGGAAGTCAATACGCTGGTCCACACGCACGATGCGAAAGTGCTCATCGTGGTATCCGACTCCGGTGTTTCGCCTGAGACTTTCAGGCGATACTGGTTGAACAACACCGATCTTGTCGTAATCGGCATCG
The DNA here is from genome assembly GCA_964557165.1 of uncultured Woeseiaceae bacterium. Classification (GTDB taxonomy): domain Bacteria; phylum Pseudomonadota; class Gammaproteobacteria; order Steroidobacterales; family Woeseiaceae; genus UBA1847. The sequence goes on along the minus strand of CAZKZE010000053.1, from coordinate 5,578 downwards.
AGTCCGACGGCCAGGAGACGATCATCCGGCTCGCCAGACTGGGCGAGGAGGTATTGGCCGATCTGATTCGATCTGTCGTGCCGTCGGCCATCTCGGAACATGTCGAGAAACCAGGCGACGAGCCCACGGGCAGCGTGCATGTCCTCGACACCGAAAAGATCAAGCGACTTGCCAACCAGTCGGCGAGAAGCGCGAATGCAAGACTGCCGGACATCGGTGCTCCGAATGACGATGCACACTTCACCGACATTCTTCTGTGGGTTGAGAATTGCCTGCACCGTCACCTGCTAAAAATGGCGGAGGAAAACGACGAGCAGGGCTCGACGCCGGGCTGGACCGTGTCACCTCAAAAAGCGCGGCACGTCCTCGGAGGGGATTACGAACACGCAGACTATTCGTCCCTCGAGCGGGAGCAACTGCGGCTGGAGCACGAATTGAGCCAGCAGGTGTCCGATAGCCAGCTACGATCAAGCTGGTTCAGGCTTTATGACGCGTTCGGCCTGGACGAAAGGCAGCGACAAATGCTCTGGCTTACGGTCGCTGCGGACATCGATGGCCGCTATGCGACCGTATTCGGCGTCATCAACGATGACCTGACGCGACGACGCCCAACCGCAACAACGCTGGCCCGGCTAATCTACGGATCGGGCACGTTGGCGATCGATGTCTGGCGAATGGTCGATATTCAAGGGCCGTTTGCGCGCTTCGGGTTGCTCGTTGCCGACACGGATCGCACAAGGCCACGCAGCGAGGCGCCGGTCCGGGCCACGGACGATATTCTCGATTTCCTGAGCGCGGGCCCTACATCGGTGGCGCCCTACGCTGGCTGGCTCCGGGTGTCGGAGAACTCCGACGCGCCTGCCTTCATGGGCGAGTCCACAGACAAACTGCGAAAGCAAATCGACGGCTGGCACAAGATAGGCAATTCTCAGGATGCTGTCGCACCCTTGTTTCACCTGCAAGGCGGCGAAGAGTCGTTGCGATGGTTCGAGCGCGCCGCACGAGAGGCGCAGTGCCCGGTCGTCTTATTCGATGTGGCGGCATCGGCGGATTCGTCGCAGTCGCCGCGCGCGCATGCCTGTATGGCGGCCTGCCGTTTGGCCTTGCTGCATTCGGCGGCGCTTATTGTCACAGGACGTGATGCAGAGAGCGACGGCCAGATTCGGTTTCACGACGATCTTGTTTCTGCCGTTGCCGGTCCACGCGTCGAGCTACTGGTCATTCACGGTCGGGCGCCCGGCAATGCGTATGTTGGCCGCTCCGTTCACAACGTCCAACGGGCTTGCCTTGGAGTCGTCGAACGCGCGGCGATCTGGCGAGACAGAGCACGGCTACGGGGTATTACCCTGCCGCTCGAGTTGTCCGAGGATATTGCAACAACGGTTCGTTTCGAGGAGCCGCAGATAGACGCCACGCTGGCCTTGTGCGCGAGCAAGTACGTCACCGAAGAACAAATCAAAGCCGCGGCGCGACGTGTCGCGGCGACGTCTGTGCCGATTGGCGCAAGGCGAATCGAACCCTGCTTCACGTTTGACGACCTTGTCATGAGTGATGACATCAAAGAGGAGCTCGCGCTAATTCCGCTACACGTCAAGCACAGTCGCTGCGTCATGGAGGACTGGGACTTTCACTCACGGATGCCGTATGGAAACGGCGTGACGGCGCTGTTCAGCGGACCCAGCGGAACCGGCAAGACCATGGCGTCGCAAATCATTGCCAATGAGATCGGTGTTGGATGTATGCGCATCGATTTGAGCCAATGCCGATCGAAGTGGTACGGCGAAAGCGAAGAGCGCATCGGCGAAGTTTTCGACGCGGCCGAGAAGAGTTGCGCGGTACTTCAGATCGAAGAGGCTGATGCCATGTTCCGTTCGCGCGGCGGCGACCATGATCGACAAGGGCAATCCGAAGTGGCGTTCCTGCTTGATCGAATGGAAAGCTATTCCGGCGTCGCGATACTGACAACAAACCTCAAGGAGAATATCGACACTGCATTTCTCCGTCGCCTGCGTTTCGTGATCAGTTTTCCTGCCCCGGGGTACGAAGAGCGTGTCGAGCTCTGGAAAAAGGTTTTCCCATCGGTGGATCTCCTGGCCAAAGACGTCGACTTCGACTTTCTTGCCCGTCGCCTCGAACTGACGGGCGGCAATATTCAGCAGATCGCTTGTCGGGCCGCCTATCTTGCCGCGCCGAAACGGATGCCGATTTCGATGGATCATATCTATCAGGCCACGCGCCAGGAGCTGCGCAAGCTCGGAATGCAGAGTGCCGAACAGAAGATCGCGGAGTTGGCGGCATGAGCAGCAGAGCTCTATTCGATACGGCAACCGCGCTACGCACACGCATCGGTAGCGCCGTCCCAGGCGGTACAGGCGCCATACACATCGGCCCCCCGATATCAGGCGAGCTTGGTGGCAAGAAAATTTCGATACACCTGTTCCATTTGCAAGTGAACTCTGAGCTGCGTAACGACACTCGCATCTCGTCGCCGCCAGCTACCGCACCTGCGGAGGCGCTACCCGTCGCACGTGATGCCTTGCCACTGGATCTTCGCTTTCTCATTACGGTGCTTCGCGAAAATCCTTCGAACGTAGACCCCGACGAGTTGACGCTGCTCGGCCGCATTATCCAGGTGTTGCACGCACAGCCGACGCTTGCAGGTGCAGCGATGGGCGGTCAGGTGGCTCGCGTGACGCCCGAGCCTTACCCCATGGAGGAAATCAGCAGGATCTGGGGCCTGTTTCCGCAGGACGTGTATCGCACTTCGATGGTGTACCTGGTAAGCCCGGTATTCGTCGAAGCCAGCACGGTCGCAGCAGGCGAACCGGTAACGGAGCACGTGCACAACGCAGGTCTGTCCGAGGATCCACCCGCGATGAGAGGCGGACCGGGCGATGGAGATCCTGGTGCATAGCTTCCCTATTTACTACGACGATAGTCATCCGATCGAGGACGTTGTAACGGTTGCGGTCGTGCTCATAGATGCGTTTTCGGGCCGCGTCATAACAGCCCCGGTCAAGGTCAGCATCGACGGCTTGCAAGCGCTTCCGCGACGCAACCTGACAGGTATGCGGGTGTTCGTAAACCTGCCGCCACGACCCGAGTACCGGATCAAGGTCGAAGCTCGTATGGCCGGTTACTTCAACCCGCCCGACACGCCGTTTCCACCAATTCCGCCGACCGGCGATGAGCCGCGACTGGATATCTATTTGTACCGTCGGCCCGAATTTCCGTTTGATCCCGATACGACGCTCGTACGTGGCCGCCTAATCCGTACGAGCGGAGACCCGGTAGTTGGCGGCACGGTCACGGCTGACCTGCCCACCGTGCCTGGCGGTACCCCGCCGTTTGAGGCACGAACCGATGAGCGCGGGGTATTCGCATTGCCTTTGCGTATGCCCGAAAACCTGCTGCCTACCGATCTTGTGACTTTTACGTTCGAAAATGGTGGGCCACCAAGAGCCTTCGACAAGGCAGTTCGCGAAGGCGTGCAAAACACGTTTAGAGCTGCCATTCGCATCGACGGATTGAACGAGCCGGATCTCGACGCGTTCGTGGGAGATCCGATGCCCTGAATTACAGACAAAGCCGGCGCTCGGTCGTACAGACGCACAGTGCGAGAGCGTGAAGCCGGCCAAACCGCACGACACATTCGTCCGTCACGAGTTGCCGTGTCAAATGAGAAAAGACAGGAGGCGGAAGTGAGCGACAACAACAACCAGGACCAACCGATCAAGTGCCTCGAGGCCTTGGTCAGTGATATTTCAGCCGACGCCAAGCTCGGAGAATTTCGCAAAACGGCAAACGAAAAGCTGACTGAATTACTGGGCGGGGTAGCCGCCGAGGAGGCCAGCTATCGAGACGCCCTGGAAGACCTGAAAAGACGCTGGCGCGAGCACGACGACAAGATCGACGAGATGGACAAGCACCTGCAGAAGTGCTTTCCAGTCGAGTGCTACAAAACAGAGATCCTCTGCCCTAACGTGATCCAGCCACTGCGGGACAAACGACAGGAATTGCTCGACGCACTCGGTGGTCCGGACTATTGCCTCGAACTCGCAACCGAGCTCTACGAAACGACAGAAGCGGAGATGGGTGCCTGGCAGGGCATCACTCAGTGGATTACGGACCGGTTGGACCAGAACCAGGCACTACTGGACGAGATCTGCGAAGAGAACTGTAAGGACCCACGCTTCGTTGTTTACCTTTTCTACTTCGTACTGCGGCCCGCGCATATCAGCCTGGACCCCGAACGCGATAAGGATCTGCCGGTCGGCACCTGGGCGCCCTGCAAGGATTGGGAAGCCGTTTGCTGCCCGCCACCGCATCGCGATCCTGATCCCTGCAAACCCGAATGTGAGGAATGTGACGTTACGCGAGTGTGTACGCCATTCCTGATCGATCCCGATCTCTACGATTGCCGCCTTGCCGCCGCGTGGAAGGCCTGGCGTGCGGCCGGGGAATGCCAGGTGAATGCACAGTGCAAGGTGGACGAGGTCGAAAAATGTCGCGAGGACTATGCGGAGATGAATACGCCGGAGGCGCGACGCAAGGAGGCACGCGATGCGCTTCGTCGTTACTACTGCAGGTGCGAGGACAGCAAACCACCGCCCGCGGACGATTGCACGCCCGACCAGCAACCCCCGCAGACGATGACTTAAGGAGACATCAAAATGCCACCAGAATACTTGGCGCCTGGCGTCGTAATTGAGGAAATAGAACGGGGGCCCAAACCAATCCAGGCGGTTGGTACGAGCACGGCAGCATTTGTTGGCGAAACCGAGCGAGGCCCACTGAAACCGAAACTAATCACCGGCTTCAACGAGTATCGCCGCAACTTCGGCGATGTGTTCGAAGATGGCAAGTACATGCCGTACGCCGTAAAGGGGTTCTTCGATAACGGCGGCCGACGTTGCTACGTGACCCGGATTGTCGGTAATGGCGCCGCGGCAGCCAGCGGAAATAACAGCGGTTATACCGTGACTGCCGTCGGACCGGGCGTATGGGGCAACAGTATCTTTGTACGTGTCGGTCCCGGTACCACCCAAAAAGGCGGAACCTCGGTGGGATTTCGCCTGCAGGTTTTTCATTGGGATAGCCCGCCGGCGAGTTTCGCGCCATTTGACCCTGTTGCCGACACAACGTCATTGCCGCGCCCGTCTCAGTTCAGCGAGGACTTCGATGACCTCTCCCTCGACGAGAAGCACCCGAACTACTGGGATAAACGTGTCAATAACCAGAACTCGTCGTTTGTCGAAGTCGATGTGGCCGCAGGGTCGGCGTTGCCGGCGAGCGCCGCAGGTTTTGCGTTGACCGGCGGCCAACCGGGCGCCGCGCCAATCAAGTCGAACTTTGAAGGCAGCGGCGATACGGATCCGCCAACCGGGCTCAATGCGCTGAACCTGGACAACTACCGCGAAGTGGCGATCGTCCATGCGCCGTTTGTCAGCGACGACATCAGCAAAGCTGTTGCGGAGCATTGCGAAAAGAACAAGTTCCGCTTCGCGGTGCTCGATAGTCCTGCGAATATCGCCGCGTACGGGTCGCTGAATCCGCGTGACGATATCCAGGACACGTC